>JAKLIS010000117.1 GCA_022709485.1 Elusimicrobiota bacterium
TGGCTCTCACCCCCACCAAAAAAGGCGCGATTGTGGTGATGGATGTGAATACAGGAGAAATTCTTGTTTGGGCCAGCGCTCCCAATTTTGATCCGTCCGGGGTTTTGCCGGAGGACCAAGCGTCATCGAATCCTTTTTTAGATCGGGTGTACAAAGGAGTCTACGCCCCAGGTTCAATTTTTAAAATTGTGACCGCGTTGGCGGCTCTCGAAAATAATTTAGTGAGGCCCCGGGAACTGGTTTTATGCCGCGGATATGAGTCTTTAAAAGACAAATCCGGGGCTGAAAGAAGATACCGGTGTTGGAAGACCCATGGGCAAGTTAATTTTTGGCGGGCTGTGACAGAATCCTGCGATTCATATTTTTATCTTCTGGGCGCCAAAGTCGGGCCTGACGCAATAAGTCGGATGGCGGTAGCCTGCGGATTTGGAGAATCGGTGCTTAAATACCTGCCGGGGGAGCGCGTCGGCATGGTGCCGAGCCCCGCATGGAAAAGGAAATCAGGGCGTGGCGGGTGGTCGACGGGGGACACGTACAATATGGCTATCGGGCAAGGGTTTCTTGCATGCACGCCTCTTCAAGCGGTCGATTTTATGGCTGGAGTGGCCACGCAAGGACAATTTTGGAAACCTTATTTAATCAAGAAAATCGTGGACTCAAACGGAACAGAAATATTTAAAGGAAATCCAGAACTTCGCCGTTCGCTTATTTTAAAAGAGGCCACATGGAATGCCATGCATCGAGCTCTCAACTTGGTGGTTGAAAGGGGAACAGGATACGGATCTTACGTTCCTTATCTGGATATTAAGGGGAAGACCGGGACGGCGCAAAATCCGCATGGGGAAGACCACGCGTGGTTTGCGGCTTTTGCGGGTTATAGAGGAGAAAAACCGTCATTGGCGATTTGCGTTTTGGTTGAAAATGGCGGCGGAGGCGGGGCGATTTCAGCTCCTATTGTGGGGCGTCTTCTTAAAATGGCGCTCCCTGAAAAACCGCCCGTGACGCTTAAACCGTCGGAGAATAAAATTTAAATGGAAATTAGAACGAGACATACGGCTCATGCCCGAGGAATTGTTTTTGAACGCCTTGCGATGGTGGATTGGTTGTTATTCTTTTCAACCGTGGCGGTGGTCATTCTTGGGATATTTATCATTCACTCGACGGAAATGGCCAGTGGATACGGTCTTTTCTGGAAGCAATCCGTGGCCGCTTTGGCGGGTTTCGGCGCGCTGTTATTTTTGTCCATTCTCCCCTATCAGATTTTTCGCACTTACACCCGGGGTCTTTATCTAGTGATGATAATCATGCTCGTGGCCGTCCTGGTTTTCGGAGTGACCCTTCGGGGCACTCGTGGGTGGTTTAAAGTCGGTTCCGTTTATTTTCAAGCCTCGGAACTCGCGCGCGTTCTTTACGTGATCACCATGGCGGGATATTTGGACCAGCGAATTCACTGGCATTCGCCCCGGGCTTTGCTCATCCCCATGGCGTTGGCCTTTCTTCCCATTATTCTTATTTTGGCGGAACCGGATTTTTCCTCCAGCTTGGTGTTTTTTCCGGTGACCCTCATCATGTTTTTTTTCGCAGGGGCGAGAACTCTTCATTTGATGGGGATGGTGTTAGTGGCGGGACTGGCGGCCGGCATCCCGCTCGTTTCAACCTATTTCAAATTGATGGGGGACAAAGTCCACAAAAACTCGGTCCTGTTTTTTTTGGACAGCGCCCTCCAAGGGGGATGGCACGGGCTTTGGCTTTTTCTGGGAATTTGCGCATTTTTGGTTCTCGCGTGGTGGTTTTTGAGAGAGATGAGGATGTATATCCCCTCTCTTTATTTGTGGACCACCCTTATTCTTCTTTCTTTTGGAGTTCTTGGATCAATGGCCACCAATAAAGTTCTGAAAGTGTATCAGAGGCAGCGCTTAATTGCTTTTGTTAATCCCGACTTGGACCCTTTGGGAGGGGGATATAACGTCAGGCAATCTCAGATCGCGATTGGTTCAGGGAAGATCATGGGAAAAGGATATGGCCGCGGGACCCAGTCTCAATTGGGATTTCTTCCCAGCCGCCATACGGATTTTATTTTTTCTGTTATTGGAGAAGAGTGGGGATTTATTCGTTCTCTTTTAATTATGGGACTTTACTTTCTTATTATTTGGAGAGGCTTTGAAATCGCCTCCACCGCTCGCGATAGATTCGGAAGTTTGGTCGCGGCGGGTTATTCTTCTATGTTTGGGTTTTACGCTCTTTTAAACATCGGAATGACAATGGGGCTTGCCCCCGTGGCCGGGGTCCCTCTTCCCATGATTTCATACGGCGGTTCCGCCGTTTTTAGTTCCCTATTATGCATCGGTGTGCTCATGTCGATCCATTTGAGACGGTATTTAATGTGATTAGCGGCGCCAGACAATACGTCAACCTTTCCGGAAATCCCGCGGTAACGCTCCAGCGAGTCCGAGTCCGTTTATCACGGGACATTGATGCGGCGGGGATCACTCATCTCCAGCAAATCGAACTGATTAAAAAAATGATTTTGGCGTCCGGATGGCCCATCGCTCTTTCCGGCTCAAAACGGAGCCGTCCGCGGATTTCTTTCGGTCCCGCCATCTCCGTGGGGTACCTTTCCGAAGCGGAATATTTCGATGTGGAGTTGGCCTCCCGTCTGGATTTGGCGAAAGCCCCGACGTCTTTGGCGCCGCATCTGCCCCCCGGATATCAGTTGATTCAACTTAAATCCATCCCGCGATTTTTTCCCTCTTTGGATCAATCGCTCAATATGGCCCGTTACAAAATTTCTTCAAAAGTTTTGGAGGGCAGCCGCGGCCATTGGGAGAATTTTTGGAAAAAGGAAAATTTCTTTGTCACAAAAAAGAAAGAAGACAGAGACGTCGTCATTGACGCCCGTCCTTGCGTTAAATCTTGGGATCTCGTTAACGGAGATCTGGATTTATTTTTGCGCTTCGGTCCCGGACGGACCTTAAAACCTGAAAAAATAATTCAGGCAGTCTGCGGGTTAACAGATGAGCAAACAAGGCCGGGAATTAACGAAGGGGAGCTCCGAGTCCTTCGGCTCCAATTATTTTTTGAAAAAGATACAGGGGTTCTTAACGAACCTTAAACTCTTCAATTTTTGAAGAGAATTTATAAACGAGGTAATTAAAAGTGAAACAAATCAAAAAACAGATTCTTGCTAATACCACCACGGATGAAACCCGGGTGGCCATTATGGAAGACAATCAATTGGCGGAATTTTTTATCGACAGGCCTCTCCACGGCGCGGCCCAGGTGGTGGGGAACATTTATCACGGAAAAGTTGAAAACGTTTTACCGGGAATTTCGTCGGCCTTTATCGATGTTGGCCAGGAAAAAAACGCCTACCTTTATATCACGGACGTGGTGAGCGATCGACCGGATCGAAACATTGACCGCATGCTTAAGCGAGGAGAAAACATCCTGGTTCAAGTCGCCAAGGAAGCCATTGGAACCAAGGGAATGAAAGTGACCATGGACATTTCCCTGCCGGGCCGCTTTCTAATTTACATGCCGCTTTCAAAGCATGTGGGGATTTCCCGGCAAATTGAAGATCCCCGGGAAAGAGAACGTCTTCGCAGCGTGATTGAATCTCTGGATGTCCCAGGCGGGATCATCGTCCGGACGGAAGCCGAAGAAGTGGATGAAAGATCCCTTAAGCGGGAAGTGAAGTATTTATGCCGGCTGTGGGATAGCGTTAAAAAGCGGGCTGACAAAGTGAATAAGGGCCTCGTGCACCGGGAACTGGGGTTAACTTTCCAAATCGTTCGGGACGTTCTTTCAGAAGGCGTGGAGGCATTTCTCATTGATAACAAACAGGAATTTGAAGACGTGAAGGGATTTGTCGAAATGCTCGCCCCCGAATTGGGGGACCGCGTCCGCCTTTACGAAGGAAAAACTCCCATCATGTCCGCCTTTCATGTGGAAGAGGAACTTGAAAAATTGCGTGGAGCCCGGATTGACCTCCCATCCGGCGGGTTCATCGTGATACAAGAGGCGGAATCTCTTTGCGCCATTGATGTTAACACCGGAAAATTCACCGGTCTCACTTCCCAAGAAGAAACAGTGACAGCCACCAATATTGAAGCGGCCATTGAGATCGCCCGGCAGTTGCGGCTCCGAAATATCGGGGGCATTATTGTCATCGATTTTATCGACATGAGAAAGCGTCGAAACCGGGAGAAAGTGTTGGAGTCTTTGATGCAGGCCACAGAGCACGACCACGCGAAAATAAAAATTCTTCCCATCACCCGATTGGGCTTGGTTGAGATGACCCGCGAAAGACGGCGAGAATCTCTCCAGGCCATGTTGGGGGAACCTTGCAAGGAATGCAGCGGTTCAGGCTGGGTGTTGTCCCGGGAATCTTTGTACCTAAAAATCCGGAAGGAAGTTATCGAGATGACCAAGGGCCGACCCGAAGGAAATCTCACCATTAACTTGAAATCCCCCGTGGCCTCATACTTCCATGAGAATAAAGACCGGCTTGAGCGGCAGCTCCACAGAACAGTGAAAATCATTGAAGATGACACGCTTTCATGGGAAAACTACCGGATTGTGCTCGATTAATTTTCATTGCTCGTCGGAGGTAATTTGAGCTATAATCCTCGCCTTATGAATTCCTATGCGATCATAAAAACAGGCGGAAAGCAGTATCGAGTGGCCGAAGGCGAAGTCCTTCGCGTCGAGAAGCTGCCGCTTAAAGAGGGCGACCAGGTCGAGATCAACGAGGTTTTGTTTGCCAAAGATGACGGCAAATCGATGACCGGAAAGCCCGTTATTTCCGGAGCCAGCGTCACCGCTCAGGTTGTCAGGCAACTCCGCGCTCCGAAACTGATCGTCTACAAAGAAAGGCAGAAGAAGGTTTATAAGAAAACGCAAGGTCACCGCCAGTGGTTGACCGAGCTTCTCATTAAACATATCTCCCTTCCCAAAATTTAAACCCAAAATTTAAGCGAGGCACAAATCCCATGGCGCATACCAAATCACAAGGTTCTTCTACAAATGGCCGCGATTCCGCCGGACAACACCGAGGAGTAAAGCGTTTCGGCGGTCAAGTCGTCAATTCAGGCGAAGTTTTGGTGAGACAAGTTGGCACCAAATTTCATCCCGGCCTCAATGTGGGCCGCGGATCGGACGATACCCTGTTTGCCACCACAACCGGAGTTGTTCGGTTTCAGTGGATGAGCAAAACGCCCGGCCGTTGGGGCGGACGCCAGCGCGTGAGCGTCCTTCCGGTTCAAAAGCCCTCTCACTAAAAGACGCTTTTTTAATTTAGGCCGTTTTCCAATAATTTGTTGGGAACGGCCTTCTTTTTTTTTAGATATGTGCCTAGTTCCTAGTGCCCGGAAGGAATAATTTTCCATGCGTTATGAACCAGGCACTAGGCACTAAGCACCAAGCACCTTTCCCCCTCCCATGAACCAAACCCCTCAACGAGCGATCAAGCCTCCGCCGGCCCCAGCCCAGCCTCAGGGCTTCGGCCTCCCGGACG
>JAKLIS010000118.1 GCA_022709485.1 Elusimicrobiota bacterium
CATTAGCACATATGTTTTCCGTTTTAATCTTTCCTTTTTAATTTCCGGGATGAAGTGGAGTTTGGCTGCCGCTTGGATCTCCACTCAAAACGGCCTTTTTAAACATTTTTTTCCATTTAAAGGAATCCTCAAATTCGCCGAGGTCGATTTGGACAGTCTCCACGGTTCAAATCCCAGTTTTGATGAGAGAACCATTGAAGAAATATTCTTCGCGCTGTTTCCATTTTCTGTTTGGCCCCATACCGAAGATGAACCATCCCAATCAAATAATTTACTTGATGAACGGTTGAGAAACGTCGGCCTCCGGCTTCATGAGTTTAAGGCGGTCGCTTTGCAGCGTCCCGTTTACAATGAATTGGAAAAGGCCTTGGATAATTTGGCTCAACTTAGAAATTTTATTGCCAATGAATTTAAAATAGAGAGTGATTTAAGTTTTCATGATTTGCTGGACGAACCCATAACGCAAAAGTTTATCCTAAGCCTTATATCGATCTCTCCTCATTTGCTTGAAACCGGTTTGAAGTACGAAGATAATTCCCGTCGTCCCTCGATTGTGGAGGCAGTCGCTTATGTCTTGGGTCCAAATCTGGCTTCCCATTTAAATATTTTGACCAAAATTCCCTCAAGGCGCCGGGGGATTTCTGTGTTGCCGGTTTTGGCCGGGGTAGTCATTCTGGCTTCTTTGGTGGGAGTGGCTTTTTCAAAAGCGGGGCCCCTTGGGGTGTTGGCTCTTATTGGAGCCTCGGCCATTGCGGCGGGGATTGTGGGCTTGGGAATGTCTCACGGACTGCCTTACCTCCAATCTTTAAAGAAAAATTTAAGGGTGGGCGACCCGTATCTGAAATTCGCAGGCGCGGCGGGACTTCTTCTGGGCTCGCTTATTTCCTTTGCTTATTTGGTGCTGAATGAATCCCTTTCTCCCAGCTTGGCGGCTTTATTATCTTTATTTGTGGTCGTTTTCACCGCTTTAAGCCTATATTCGTTGGGCCTTCAGGTTCTCAAATCAGAAAAAAATGAGGATGGCCGCATGTCTGAGGGGGAATTTTTAGATTTTCTTCCGGTCATGATTTCCATCGGCGTTCTTTTTTTGCTTGTTTTTGTGGCGGTCGATTTGGGATGGCTCAAAGAGGGCCTCATGTCGGTGGGATTGGGCGCACTAGCCCTGGCGGCTTTTATCAGCGTGGCTCCAAGCCGGGGAGACAGGCTGGCTGCTGGAAAAGGAATTAAGGGTTTAGTCAAAAGTTGGGATATTAGTATTCCCTTCGCCCTGTTATTGGCCTATTTGTTCGGCGTCTCAATAATTTTGACACTTTATCCGTCTAAGAATGTGATTTTTACCGTACTAATGTCGGTTCCCATTGTCGTATCCACGGGTTTCATTATTGAGATCGTAAAATCTGAGCTTCAACCCATGCGTGAAATAACAGGGTCTGTCCCTCTGAATCAAAGACATCCCCTTCGAAAGCTGGTGATTGTGACATCGATCCTGGCTCTCATTTTGTTTCTAACAGCTTTGTATTTCCGAATTATTCCCCCTATTCAGTTGTCTCAAGCGGCGAAACACCAGTTGTTTTCTTTAATGATGACGAGTCCTTTGTTTTTGGTTGGGATGGCCGCGCGCTTTTCACCCCGAAACAAAAGATGGCAAAAAATGAGATCTGATTTAGATAATCCAGTGGATGAACCGCTCATGGATGTTTTTCTACCCATCCTTAAATCCCAAAACCAGGAACCGTCCGTTCAGAAACAAAAGCGAATAAAAAAACGCTCGGGCAAAATCGACTCCAGACTGTTGCCCGTTTTGACCTTCGTCGGCATAATGATCATGACCGCAGCCACCTTCATAAATTTGGACGCCCCGCTTGATTGGATTCAAAAAAATTATCCACAGATCATTATGACCCTCGCTCCAATTGTGGGAATTTTCACGGGGAATCATTTTGGCGGAAAAAACGACGTCCCAATCGATGAAATATCCCGGGAAATCCGGACTATTTTGTTTGGCCAACCTGAAGTTTCAATTGAGACTGCGAAAATTCTCGCTCAGAAAATGATGGATGAAGTGAGCCAAATCGTTCGTGATAATGGCCCTCGGGACGAAAATGATCCGGAAGCAATGGCCTTAGAAAAATTGGCGTTTGCCTTTGTGATTTTGGAATCGCAATTCGAACGCGACCAATATTTGGAGGTATTTGGGTATACCGGGATTAAGCAGGATGTGATTCGAATCATCCGAGATTTTCCACAACTCTATTTGGATTTGAAGTCCAAATGGGAAGAGACCGAAAATAAAAACAATTTGCTTCTCCCCGCTGTTTTCGCCGCGTTTGAAGTGATAGAAGAAAGCGATCGTTTGTCCGGAGGAGATGCTGGGAATCCCATTTGTCAAGGTTTGATCCCACCGATAACGCCATTCATTGTCATGGGTCTCTTTTGGGCTTTTGGAGCTTCTTTCTATAACCCTGTCATGTGGGGGATCGCCATTCCCTTGGGAATTTTTGAAATAACGGTTTTGCCCCAAGGGATCGCGTCCCTTTTGAAAAAAGCAGACCAACACCAAAAGAAAGCCAAGGAACCAACGGCAGCGCCTTCTGGGTCGGAGGGCCTTGTCCAAGCGCTCATGGTCGTGACGCCAACTGAAAAATCGATTGGAGAAGTTTCGCCGGTCCAGAGAGAATTTTCTATCAAGCGAACTCAACTCCGGTGGTGGCAAAGAAGAACACCTAAAAATCTTGAACGCATTCGCTTGGCTAAGGAATTCCTAGAACATTACGATGCCCAGGTTGAGGCTGAAGGGGCCAAAACTTTTAAAGAGGTAGTCGAATCACAGCCGGCTCCTCAACCCAGATATGACAGGATTACCATTTATTCTGTTGGAGAAATTGAAGACAAAGACATCATTCAATCAGACATCCAAAATTTAAAGTCTTTAATTGCGAAAGTGAGAAAAGATAATGCAAACGAAAATTTCGAGTCTTTATTAGTCCATGACCTCATAATTCTCGTCGATAAATATCTTACCCCTCATGAAATAAATGAGATCGAGAATGAAATTAAAGGGAATACTATGTTCCCGATTAATTTCGTTATCCTAAATATCAACAAGCCCTATATTATTGATAAGAAGTTAATAGATTACGCCGAAGATAAAGTTGTGGATATTGAGCGAGAACCCTTGATTGATCCAAAATCAGGCAGGACTGTTTACCTCAAAAAAAGCGGGGTCATTGATGTTGATACTGTTCTAAAAGTGGCTGGCCAATCCTATTCGGGATTATTGGCTCTTTCGGGATTTCTGGATTCAAAATATGAAAATGCAGAATTGGATATTATTACCCGTATTCCGGATCAATTCCGTGCCTCTGAAAAATTGAGAAAACTTTGGAATTTCATTATTAATTTGGGGAGTGGCTGGATTCGTTTGAATGATCAAATAAAGGCGGCTCAAGAAACGGCAAACGACGCTTAATTATTAGCGGACACCTTGGAGGGCTTTTCTCTCTCGTTTTTGTTGATACATGAGCTCATCGGCGTGGCTCAAGAGCTCTTCCGGCGTGCGGCGCTCCTTGGGGTTGTAATGAATAACCCCCACACTCATCGCGAGGCGATACCGGCGGTTGGCGACCCCATTCCATGCCTCTAATCCATCCGACAGGCGTTTTTTCAGAGTGTCTACATGCGTGTCCTCTACATAGTCTGTTAAAAAAACAACAAACTCATCTCCTCCTAGGCGGGCGATTACATCAGCGTCTCTGAATGTGGATTTAAGGAGATTTGACGCTTCCACAAGGGCGTGATCCCCTTCTTTATGACCTAGGGTGTCGTTAATCTGTTTGAAACCATCCAAGTCAATAAACAATAGAGAAAGGCCGGTTTTATTGGTTCTGTTGGCTAATTTAAGTTGTTGTTCAAAGCAAGCCACAAACGATCGCCGATTGTGAAGCCCGGTGAGTTCATCTCGGAGAGATAATGAGCGGAGTTCTTCCTCTAGTTTAACTCGGTGTGTCACGTCGTGGGAATTTAGAATGCAAACCGGCTGGCCGGTCCCATCCGGCACCACCCGGCCTTTCCCTTCCATGTGGATCCAGCGGCCCTCACTTTGGCGAAACCGGAATTGGACAAAAGATAGGCTGTGTCCCGCGGTGAATGTCTTTTCAAAAGAGTCCAGGAAGATGAGGCGGTCGTCCCTGTGGATGAAATCGAGAATGTTTTGCCCGGTCATCATTTCAGAAGAATGATTTAAAACCTGTTTTGTTGAGGGCCCCGCGTATTTAATGACCCCCGCGTGATCCAAAATCAAAATGACATCCGAAGCATGTTCCACCATGAGGCGAAACCGTTCCTCGCTTTCCCGAACCGCTTTATGGGAAGCGAAACGGTGCCGGGCGCGTTGAAAGAAGGCGGGCAAGGTCTCCGAGTGGATTTGGCTTGTGAGAAGATAATCGTCCGCGCCTTTCTCTAAGACCGTGAGCGCTCTCCCGTGGTAGTCATCGGGCAGAAGAACAATAATGGGCGCTTTCGGGGCATATTGATGAAGCCGGGTCAGGGCCACGCATTCCGGATCGCTATCGGGATCCAAATCCATCAAGATGAGGTCCGGCGGGGCATTGTCCATTTCCCGAAAAGCTTCGCTTAAATGAAAAACGGATATCGCATGAAATTTTTTGAGGTTTTCTTTGGATTGGAGAAGGGACTGAACGGGGGTTAGTTGATTATATTCTGTTTCAAGAAGAAGGATGCGTGTGGGACGCGAAAATTCTTTCAAGAGTCCGAAGCCTCCTTTGATTGCCGGCAATTATAGCAAGAGACTTCGATTTACCGAGAATTTTTCGTTCGGGATCCAGAGAATTCGTCCTGCCGAGAGATCGTCATGCCGAGAATTTTCTGCTCGGCATCCCGGCATAGATCCCGTGCAAAGACATCACGTGATGACGAAAAAGGCACCCTTTATTCCCAGCTGGGGGGCTTTCGAAATTTTTTGATTTCTGATCGGTGCCGTTTGGCTTGAAGCGTTCGTTGACGGGCGGCGCGGCTGGGTCGCCGGTTTTGACGCCGAAGTTTCTCAGCGGCATCCCTTTTTTCAACCAATCTATTTCGAGCAAGATATCGATTTCGTCCTTGCGTTCGCTCTTCATCGCATCTCACGAAAATACCCGAGGGCCGATGGGTCAATAAAACGCAAGTGGCCACCTTATTGACATTTTGGCCGCCTTTGCCGCCAGAGCGGATAAATTTCTCATCTAGATCTGCCGGGTTAATTCCCAGTTTTCGCATACGTTGGGTGAGTGTTTCCAAGTTATCTGAATTCATAAGAGAGATCTTGCGAAACCTGGTGCCGGTGCTGCAAGAGAGAGGAAGAAGGGGTCACCCATTAGGAGTCCCCCGTCAAGGGGTGAATAGAAATCCCGCTAAAGAATTCGTGCTGCATAATTCTTCTATAAATCTGTCTTTGACTTCTGCGGCGACGCGCCCGAGTTTTCAATTATTCGGTGTCGAACT
>JAKLIS010000119.1 GCA_022709485.1 Elusimicrobiota bacterium
CCTTTATAAGAATAGTATTCCCGTAATACAAATTGTTTTCATAGGGGACTGATGACCCGCCGTATTGAGTCAATCGCATCCCGCTCATGACGGAAATGGTGCCGTATTCCGGGTCACGGGCCGTGGGAGCAACGCCTTGTAGATGGATATAATTTTCATAAATGGTTTTTTCACTCCCCCAGCTTATTCCCATAACGATGTAGCCGGTGCCAAAAATCCGGTTGCGATAGACCCTATCGCTGGAACCAGGTTTAATCCCAAAACTGTTGGCGACGAAACTATCCAAATAAATTTCGTTGGAATAAACATCCTTAGCCCCATCAATCCCAATTTGCCGGGCGCGTTTGATGAGGTTGTGGTGGGTGGGAAGAGAGCTGCCTGAGTTGGCGAGGGCCCGGTGGGCCATATGCCGATTATCAACGACACTCCCCCGGTCTTCCAAAATATTATGGTGGAATTCAACAGGAGATCCCCAGTGATTGATGAAGCCGCCTACGCTGTCACCGGAATAAACACCCACCACCCCCGCCACCTCGCAACCTTGCCCCGTCCTGCTAATATAAATGGGGTTAAATCCAAATTGGATATGTCCCGTGCTGTTATGCGCTCCCTGACGGAGAATTCCGTTCAATACTTTTGATTGCCCGCTTTGGTATTGGACATGGACACCAAATGTGGAAGATGAACTGTAAACGTAATTATTCCAGGCGCCAACCACCACCGGAACGCCTTCATCGTAGGTCACGGTGAACCCATTTAAATCCAGCGTGACACCCCCCGAAGTGATGGAGAAAGCCCGGGTTTGGGCCGATATGTCGCCGGTCAAAATATAAGTGCCGGGCTGGTTGAGAATGTGCGGCGAACCGATGCTTCCCCCGGGGATAAGGACGGCCCCCGAAACAGAATGGGTTTGAAACGTTTTGTCATCGGAGCGCACCAAATTGCCCCGTTCATCCACCGCCACCAAACGATAGTGGTAAGTTTGATCGGGCTGCAAATTCTTCACGTGATGCAGATGAATGGAAAAGGCCCGGTCAGGATCCGGGGTGCGGCTCCCATAAGCAGAAGAGAGGCCATATTCAACATAGGTTTTGGCGGGGAGATTCGTTTCAAACCCTACCGCCGCCGAATTCATGGATTCGTGGATCCAAAACCCCGTGTCCACAAATTGCATAGTGTGCCCAAAATGATCATACGCCAAGGATTCCGGGATTTCCGCTCCGAAATTCTGAAGGCAGAATGAGTTGAAATCATCGTATGCGTCAGCAAAGGTCTTTTCCCATGGGCAAAGCACCAGCCCACTCAAAAGAAGAACGGTGAACAAACTTTTACATCTTCGAATAATCGGATCCCCGCCAGTTTCCCCTCTTGGGGACGTTATGTTCATCTCACCACCGAAATTTTAAGTTTTTTCTTTTTTCCGCCGAACTGAACATGGGCCGAGTAAATTCCCGAAGCAACGTCGGCCCCGTCGTCATTTTTCCCGTCCCACGGAATTACATGCTGACCCGCCGGCAAGGTTTGGTTGAGAAGCGCCCGGACTTTTCCGTTGCGCGAAACGATATCGATTTGCACCAGATTTTCCTGAGACAGATTGACGTTGACATAGGCGGCATCCGACACGCCTTTTTTAATGACATTGACCGATGTTCCAAGGTCGTCGAGTTCTCCCGGAGTTGATCCCAGAGGAATAAAGGTGAGCAGATGCGGATTCGCCGCGTTGTCCCGAATCATCATAGCGGCCGGTGTGATGGCGGTTGGATGGTACTGAGGGATTCGAGCATAATGACCATTGGCCCCAATTCGAATGGGGGTGGCGGAACCGGAGGCCGCAAAGAGGGTGTAATCAATGAGATCCAACCGCGCCACCCCAGCGGAGTCTGTCTGACCGGTGTAAGTGTGCCCAACGGCGTCCAGCGCTTCGATTTTCTGATTCACGATGGGCCTCCCGGCTTGATTTTCCGCCCTCACCCACAAATGATGGCCGAAGTTCAATTCCCGGCGGCCAGTCCCATCAAACAAATATTGGTCGGGGTTTGCCCCCCCTTCATAACGGCAGCTTATGACATCATTATTTATGGTGTCCCAATACCACCAACCCACGCGAAAAACCTTAAAACGAGAATCGTTTCCTTCCCGCACAAAAGTACAGTTTTTAAAATCCTGATTGGACCCTCCCCCATAACTATCCATATAACGCACCATTAAGACGTTCGAAATTAAACGATTGTTTTCAAATACAATAGGTTCGTGAAAAGAAGCCAAGCTGGGAATCCCTTGTGTAACCACACAAGCCACTTCGTGATATGTGTCATTTGTGGTTTTATCATCCATGGCAATGGCACGGACAATGTTGTCCCGAAATACCAAATTCTTAACGTTGGGATCGGAACTAAATTGAACACCGCGGGTATCATTGGTCCCATTTCTTCCTTTAACAACAATGACATTCCGCTCATAAAGATTGTTTTCATAAGGGGTTTTACCGTCTTCATATTGGGTGAGTCGCATACCATTAACCGAACATTCCGCCCCATATTCCGCGCTACGGTTGTTGGGGGCTTCCCCTTGAAGATGGATAAAATTGTCATGGACATGGATATCTGAATTCCATGATAAACCCACGACATGGTAGCCGGTCCCAAAAATTTTATTATTAAAATATTCGCCGCCTTTTTGGGGGCTTAATCCAAATGCGTTGGTATCAAAAGTATCCATGTAAATTTCATTGGAATGCGCACTGGAACCCGGATTTAGTCCCCGATGGCGGGCCCGCTTGATTAAATTATGATGGACGGGTGCGATGCCTTTATTTGTTTGAAGGGATCGTAAGGCCATATGGCGATTGGTGATCACCGTCCCTCGATCGATGATCACATTGTGGTGAACATAGGTATCAGGAGCCTGCACGTTTATCCCCGCCAAGTCATCCCCGCGGTATTCTGCCGTAATTCCAGCGACTTCGGTTAACCCCCCGTTGTTAATAATTCGAACCGGAGAAAAACCATCCCCCAAATGCCCTTTTCCATTATTGCGCCCTTGCTTAAGGATTCCATTTAAAAACTTCATGTCCCCGTATTTCCACACGGAATGAATCCCATAAGAAGATTGGTTATTGTAGGCGAACTTATCCCATGTGGTGTCATAAACGATAGGCGCGCCATCATCATAAATTACTGTGTGGCCGTTTAAATCGACGGTGACGCCGTTGGCTTGAACCGAGAAACCCGCCGTTTCTGAAACCACATCTTCCAGAAGGACATAGACCGCATTGGCTTGATCTAAGACAAAAGGCGGTCCGCTTAATGACCCGGCTCCGGGCAGATAAATGGCACCGGGAATATCTCCGGTTTCAAAGGTGCGATCCTCCGAATAAATTCTGTTGCCTCGCTCATCAGTCGCCACCAGACGATAGTGGTAAAGTGAATTGCGCGACAAGTTCTTTAAATAATGAAGGTGATTATAATAACGCCGATCGGCAAGCGAAGTTTGACTTCCATAAGCGGTGGTCTTTCCGTATTCAACAAAGGTGTGAGCAGGGAGATTTGTCTCAAAGCCAATCGCCGCGGAGGTTTCAGATTCGTGAACCCAATCGCCAGCGGACTGAAATTTTAAGGATTGTCCGAATTTCTCATAAACCAGGGGTTCAATCTCTGCGCCGAAATTGGTTTGGCAGTAAGTATTGAAATCATCGTAGACATCTGAAAAACAAACCATTGGGTTTATCATCCAGAAAATGCCCGCAAACAGGAAACCCCTTCTTATCGAATAAAAATTTCGTGGATTTTTCATCTGATCCTCCGTTTTGAGTTTAGGCTCTTTCCCGCCCATTTTGATGATAACCCTGTGCATTTGAGGGCCGCGCGGATCCGATATCCATGCGCCGGCCGTCGGTCGTGCCAAGGGGAATCGGGAAAATTCCACCCCAATGAGCGTTTGAACCCATTTAAAAAAAGCATTCCTCATCGCACCGCCGCCACTTTCTTTTTGAATTTTTTATCGCCCAAATTCACGGCCGCTGTGTAGATACCGGATGACACTTTGTCACCTTGCCCGAACCACGACCCCATAATCACATTGCGATTGGAACCGCCGCCGGCCAAATATTCTCGGGTTCCGGTATACCACCCCGAGGAATTGGGATTCCCCAAGTCATAGGCGATAGATGAGCTTAAATCTCCAGCATAGAAGGCGCTTGTATAACCAAACAGTGTAGCGTCAACGTTATCCCTGACCATGCCCATGCCAGTGGTGATTTGGCTCCCGTGGGAGGTGTGTCCATAACCGATTCGAAATTGCGCTTTGGCCGCCGTAATCCATTCGCCCGGAATTTGATCAAACCCCGCCACCGCTGTGTGGTCCACAATCAACTCCGCACGCAATGGCCCCACATAAATTGAAAATAAACCCAAAATGAATGAAAGGAATGTTGTCTGAATATTTTTTATCTTCATATGTGCCCCTTCCAATTAAATTTTATTTTTTGAGAACAACAACCCTCTTTGTGGCGGTGCGGGCTCCGGCGGTCATTCTGAGGACATAAACTCCGCTGGCAACAATATCGTTCGAATTGTTTTTTCCGTCCCACACCGCGCTATGTTCCCCTAGGGGGAGAGTGGTGTTCACAAGCCGCTTAATTAATTCCCCTTTGACTGAAAAAACCTCCAGTTTAACGCCGGCATCTTCGTCCAAACCGAATTCAATATTCAATACCTCCGCGCGCGGATCAAACACATTTTTAAACATCCCAAATTTTGGATTCATATTTGAGGGGTCTCCCTCATCCAGCCAGGAGGTTCTTTTTAATAGGACAAAAACGGCGAATTCATCTTCCACTGCAAGCGTCTCAGGCTTCCCGGAATATCTGGCGGAAAAAATGGCGGGGCCATAAAAATCTTTGGGATTCCTTAACTCAAAATATTCCCCCGGTTTTAGGAAGGAACTAAAATCGATTTCCACTTGAGAGAGATGGAGGTGGGCAAAGTTAAAAATGGCCACATTGGCTCGCCTGGGGTCGTATTTGTTGGGGATGATGAATACCTTGGGTTGAGCGGGTGCATCAACTTCCCGCCCATCCAAGCGGGGTTTCGCCCACCCCTTCATCCAGGAGAAATTGTTGGACTGAACAACGTTGGTAAAAGTGGCGCCGAAACTGACTTCCCCCTGGATACACGTATTGTCTCTGATTTCAATGTCGTCTCCCGTTCCGCCGGCATAGCCCGACTGAAGGCCCACTTGGTAATTAATGTTGCGGTTCATTTTTAGACGATTGGGATCGTTGCCGCCGCCAACCAATACCCCGCCGTCTCCGGATCCCTTGGCCGAAATATTGTCTTCAATAACAAAATCGTTCAAATACGCGGCATCGGATCCGTACGCATGGATATTGAATGAAAATGGGTCTAAAAAGATGTTCGCCAGAATGAATTTTTTGTCCCCGGAGCTGTTTTGCGCGTATATTCCATGTCCATGCTTGCGA
>JAKLIS010000012.1 GCA_022709485.1 Elusimicrobiota bacterium
CGCATTTTCTCAATACGACATCCCAAAATCCCAATTCCGTTTTGAGATGAGGAACGTTCGAAAAATAAAAGATCAAGCCGGCCCAAATGGCGACGGGAAACCAAGATTTTAAAAAGGAAGGGAACTGCATTCTACCTCAAAGCCGTCACTTCGACGAGAAAATATCTTTCCCAAGACCCGCCGGAAAAAGAAAAAGGAAGCGCTCCCCACACCGACGCATAAAATCCGGCAGACCCCTCGTAATCCATCACTTTGATTGGCAGAAGTCCCTTATAATCAAATGTTTTAATCAATCGAACTTCAATGGGGATCCGCCTAAACCAGGCTAAGGGCATCGTCACCGTGCGGCCCAAAACCAAGTCGCCGGGTTTTAACGATGTCTCTGGAAAGCAAGGCGTCCACCCCTCTTCTTTCATGTAACTCATGGTAAAAGAGTCTCCCAAATAAAACCGCCGTTCGCCTCCCGAAATCCCGCTCGCCTTCAAATCCCGAATTAATTTTCGATTTGATTCGGCCTGTTGATAATCGGCATAGGCCAATGCCCCGCTTAAAACCATCATCCCCACGAAAATCCCCGCGAGAATTATTCCCGCCTGTTTCGGCCAACGCAACTTGATCATTTTTCCCGACAAGAATACGAGAGGCGGCAAAGCGAAAAGGTAATAACGGGCCGCCACCCACGGCATCGCGAACGCCATCATGACGATAAATCCCAAAAGCCACCCCACCAGAAAATAATCCTGCGGGAATTCCCAGCCCCATCTGACATACATCGTCAATAGCCCGGCAACAAAGGCGAAGCTTGAAAATGTCCAAAAAGAAATCAGCCCCGCTTGAGAAAAAGTGAATCCCCCGCGGGAAGAGCCTAAAAGGAAAGCAAGCCAAACGGTCCCCCCGAGTAAAATCAGATTCACCCACTTGGAATTCATAAACCAAGAAACCAAGGGAATAACGGAAACCCCTGAAAGGAAAACAAAAAACACGAGCTTGGCCGCGTCACCGGGCACCAACATCCGGCTTGACGCCGCCAGGATATGCGGCTTGCCATAAACGTGGGCCGTATACCATGAAAAAAGGAAAAGAGCGGTCAGTGGAATGGCCCATGAGACAAGGAAAATTCTCCGTTTCCGGAGCTCTCGAAATTTTAAAAGCCACCAAAGGAATGTGACAGGGAGGATCAAAATGGCGGTGTATTTCGACAAAATTGCGCCGGCCATGAAAACGCCGCTTAAAACGGCCATCGGGATGGAATTCTCCTCTCCCGCTTTAACAAAAAACAGGAGAGCGCCAAGAAAGAAAAAGGCCGCGGTGGGATCAATTAACAGGCTGGGGGCGGACAACCAAAAAGCGGGCGTCGCGAGTAAAATGAGGGTGGTCAAAAAAGGAAACGGAGTCCACCGCCTCGCCAGGCCAAAGATAAAGAGACCGCTGAAACAGGAAAGAATTGTGACCCCGAATCTTAAAAACCAAACTCTTTCTCCTCCCACCTTCAAAAGAAACGCCAGAAAATAATGATGGAGGAGCGGGTTCACCATCCGCACAAAACCATTTTCTTCCCATCCAGGGTTCTGGAGTCCGGCATCGTCGGCCTTAAAATGATAAGGAAGAGAGGGATGACTTTTTAGCCACTGGCCAATTTCGACAAAATAATGGTCGTCCACAAAATAAGCGCGGCCCAAAAATGGCAGGGCAAGGAGAAGCGGGAAAATAAAAACGATGATTTTTTGTTTTGTATTGTTCAATTTTTAAGCCCCCTCATCATTCCGCAAAAGCACCCGTCGTCATTCCCGCGAAAGCGGGAATCCAGGCCGTAAACCATTCTTCGGCGAAAGGTTGAAAACCTGGATTCCCGCTTTCGCGGGAATGACGGATTTATTTCGGGAATGACGGTCTTCGACTCAAAGCCGGAACATGAGATTTATTTTATCGCCCGGCGTTAATCCCAGTTTTTGGGCGGCGTTTGCTTCCCGCGCTGATATTTCGATAAATCCCGTTGAACCTTCAATGGCCAAAAGACGCCCTTTCTCGACTGACGCATATGATGGAGAAAGCCCCCGCACCGTAGGCCGGCCCATTCCGAAGTCGAACCAAACCTTGGACTTTTTGGCAAATCCGGCTACCTCTTCCGATCGAAAACTGGTTATCACGTTGCCAAATTTGTCCACCCCCATCACCTCTCCCACCCATTTCGAGCCCGTTTTTTGAACGGCGGGAAAAGGAATAGAGACCCATGACTTCAAGGGAGATCCCAAATTGGATGTTATTTTTCCTTTCAAAACCTCGCCCGCCACTGGAGCCATGATATCTCTCCCTTGAAAGGTTCGAGATATTTTACCCTGAATCTTTTCTGGGTTAATCGCCAAAACGGTTTTGGGTTTTGAAACTTGAAACACCCAAGAAAGAATCCCATTGTCGGGTCCTATAAATTTATACGACCCTGCTTCGGCATAAAGAATTTTTCGGTCGGAACCGACCCCGGGATCCACCACGCACACAAATAAAGTTCCGGCCGGAAAATCACGAAATGTTGAGAAAAGTTGAAAGGCGCCCCAGCGAATGTTGTGAGAGGGGACCTCATGGGAAATATCGACGAATTGGACGGGTTTGACCGTTTTCAGAATAACGCCTTTCATGGCGGCCGCGTAAAAATCGGAGGAACCGAAGTCCGTCAGAAAAGCGACCACGGGAATTTTTCCGGTCATGCCGCTGTAAGGTCCTCGAGCCACGCTCTCACCTCATTTTTAACTTCAAGAAAATTTTCTTTCTTTAAAACCATGAGCTTCGTGTTGCTCATTTTTTTGATTTGGCTGGAAAATGGCTCCGCCTTGAGCCGAATGGTGGCCAAAAGAGGTTTGGTTCCCGCCAACGCTTCCGCGATTATCTCACAAAAAGCAGGTGACATCATTTCCATTGAACCAATTTCATCCACCACCACGATTTTTCTATCGTCCATTGCTCGGCGAACGCTCGCCACCCCGGTTTCTTCCAGGACCTTCAAATCCACGCCGTATTTATTCAGCTTGGCCGAACTTTTTAATCCTTTCTGAGCCAAAACCCCGGAGGCCCCGTTAAAAGTTTTTAGAAGGAATCCTTTTCGTTCGGATCCCTCGCGAATTTCTTCCGTAAAAAAACCACCTACCGCTTCGCGGTATGGCAAAGTGCATTCTTTGATGAGGGTGGTTTTTCCAACGCCGGGGCTTCCCGAAATAATAAGGTTCTTAACGGTCACGGCAGCGCCCATTCCTTGTGCTTTTGGGTTGAAACCAAAACCTTCGGCAAACGTTCCTTGGCCGATTGAACAAACCCGTTGATGTCGTGCTGGGAGGGGGCTTGAACAGATCCTTGAGGCGTCACCACTTGGAAAATCAAAATTGGCGGTTTGGGCTGGGCGGCCAGAAGTTGAATGGCCTCATCCACTTCGGAAACTTTCGTATGGGCTTCAATAACGAGTTTCACGAATATTTTTTCGCCTCCCGCCTCTAAAAAGCGGCGATGCTCAACCCAAAAGGCGTCTTTGGCGGCGCTGGGGAGCTTTATATCCATGGCAATGGCGTCACACCACTCAACAACCATTTCTAATTCCTTATGATGAACGCCGGCTGTTTCAAGGTGAATAAAAAATCCGTCTCTTTTTAAAAGCGGAAGAAGCTCTTTTAAAAAATCAACTTGGGTTAAGGGCTCCCCGCCCGTGATGCTGACCGCGTTTGTTTTATGCTGCCAGCCCAATTGACGCACTTTTTCGGCCGCCAATTCCGTCGACATCGCCGCATGCCCGTTTGCCGACAAGCTGTCGGGCGTGTCGCAGTAATTGCAGCGAAAGGGACATCCGGCCAACCGCACGAAAACTTGGCTGTCTCCCGTGAAAAGCCCTTCTCCCTGGCGAGAGAAAAATATTTCAGAAATAAATCCGACTTCCATATTCCCGAAATCCTTTTTCCCGAAGCTGGCAGGCGTCGCATTTTCCGCAGGGCTTTTGACCGCCTTGATAACAAGACCAGGTGAGTTCAAACGGAACTCCCAGCCGCGTTCCCAGATCGATAATCTGCGCTTTTGTCATTCGAAGGAGAGGCGAAAGCACTTTAATTTTTCTTTTGCCTTGGGTCCCCAGGCGCGTTCCCAGACCGGCGGCTTTCTGCATGGATTTCAAATAAGCCGGCCGGCAATCTGGATAACCGGAATAATCAATGGCATTGGCGCCAATCACAATGGCTTCGGCTCCCACCTGATCCGCCCATGATAGAGCGAAACTCAAGAAAATGGTGTTCCTGGCGGGGACATAGGTGGAGGGGATCGGACCCGAAGAAATATTGGCCAGCCGATGATGAGGCAACCCCCGCTTCGCGTCCGTTAAGCTGGAGCCGCCCCAAGGCAATTGAAAACGAACGACCTTATGAGGGATTTTTTCGACTTGTGCGAGCCGGCGCGCGCTTTTGAGTTCCCGTTTGTGACGCTGTCCATAATCAAATGATAAGGCATAACAGTTAAATCCCCTTTTGATCGCCCAAAAAAGGCCGACCGCGGAATCCATTCCGCCTGATAACAATACAATGGCTTTTTTCTTCATGGTTTAAATCTGGGGTTTTAGAAATTATCCAAGGACAATTCTGCCGCCGGGCGGGCTTTCCCGCCCAGGAACTGACTGGCCAGACGGGAGAATGAGCGGGGGCGGTCTGTCACAAAAAGTGAAATTTTTCCGCGCCTTCGGTTGGCGTTGACCAACCCGGCGGATAACAAAGTTCTGGATACGTATTCTGCGGTGGCTTGCGCGGAATCGATGAGGTTAATTTTGGGGCCCACCACATTTTGAATGGTCTTTTTTAATAACGGGTAATGAGTACACCCCAAAACCAAAGTATCGATTTTCTTTTTTAGGAGAGGCCTCAGATATTCGGCGGCGACTGATCTTGTGATGGCGTGATGAAGCCATCCTTCTTCAACCAGGGGAACGAAAAGGGGGCATGCTGTTTCCCAAACAGCCGCGCGAGATTTATTTTTTTGAATGGCGCGGCGATAGGCATGGCTTCCCATGGTGGCGGTGGTGCCGATGACACCAATTTTGAGACTATTTGAGGTCTGAACAGCGGCGCGGGCCCCCGGATCAATCACGCCCATAACCGGAATTCTTAAACTCTGGAGTGATTTCAGGGCCAGGGCGCTGGCCGTATTACAGGCCACGACAATGGCCTTCACTTTTTTCTTAAGAAGAAAAAAAGCGATCTGTCGGGAGTAGCGCATAATCGTCTGAGGAGATTTGGATCCGTAGGGGACGCGGGCGGTGTCGCCGACGTAAATAATGTCTTCTGAAGGGAGGACGCGGTTGAGTTCTTTAACGACGGTGAGTCCGCCCAATCCGGAATCGAAAACGCCGATAGGCCGGCTTTGTGATGGAATCATTGAGGAAGGCCCGAACTCTGTTGAGAGGAACGGGCAGAGATGACTTCTTCTTTCTTCCTTTGCCGGTCGGCAAATTCCAGAACGCCTTGGGCGATTCCCTTGGCCACAATGGAAGCGAACCGGCTAGACCGGAGCTTTAACTCCGATATGGGATTGGATAGATAATCGAGTTCGAGGAGCACCGACGGCATTTGGGCCCCCCGCAGAACAAAAAAGTTGGCTTCTTTTACAAACGTTTGTTTCACAGCGGAAGTTTTTCGCACCCCCCGGCAGATGACCGCCGCCAATTCGGATGAGTCATTCATGTAATTATTGACCGCCATAGAGGCCAAAAGTTCGGTGAGCTTTTCCGACCCATCTCCTTTTTTGGATTCGAGGGCGACAACGGAGTTTTCAAATCGGGCCACGGACGCCGCAGCTTCATCGGACGCCTCTCCGGAAAGAAGATAGACTTCAAAACCGGTATGTTTGGCCGAAACGGAGGAATTGCAATGAACCGACACAAATAAATCCGCGCCTGCTTCGTTGGCCATGCGCGTCCGTTCGTCCAATGGTAGAAACAAATCATTTTCACGCGTCATGATAACCCGAAGCCTCTTTTCTTTCCGGAGCCGGTCCGCCACCGCCGCAGCCACGCGCAGGTTGATGGTTTTTTCAAGGGTGCCCCGAACTCCCATGGCGCCTGAATCAAACCCTCCGTGGCCCGCGTCAATAACCACCGTCCGAATATTTTTATCTTTGCTCTTTGAGGGAATAGCCACTTTTTTCCCTGTTGGAATGGCGAGGGGAACCGCCTTGGGAATTTCAGTCGCGGGCGGCGCCGGAATGGCGGCGACAGGCCCCGCATTGACTTTGGGCTCCGAAACCAATGGAGGCTCCACAAAAGGGACTTCAGTTTGGGAAAAGGAGGATTTTTCCTCTTTCGAGGTTTCCGGAGTTTCAACCGGGTTTCTCAAGCGCACCAAAAGATTGAGTTTTTTTGAGGCAGGATCAAAATTTAAGTCATAGGAAGAACTGCCCCCGCCCAACTTAACCATCATGTCGGCGGAATGCCGTTTCTGAATGATTTTTATTTCCTGGATAACGTCGTCCCCTTCCAAAATAGAGGACCCCGCCGTTCGGCCCCCTTTCATTCTCAACCACAATTGATTGGGGGCCTTTTTCAAAACTTCGTATGAATCTTCAGAGGCCATCGGAAGACTCAGCGAATAATATTCTCCCCGGTTTTCCACAGGCGGAATTTCCAAAGTGACGGGAATTTTTTGAGTGAGTTCTTTTTTCTCCGAATTAAACGCCAATTCGGTTCGGGTGAATTTTTCAAAGTACTTTGACGTCACAAAATCAAACGCCACGAACAGTTGGTTGTCGACAAACCGCACATTGTAGGAGGGTTTAGTCTTTTTACCGTCGAAGAAAACGACGGAATCTTTCCAGCTAAAACACAATAGGCTTCGAATTTTACTTAGGCAGGCTTGCTGGCTAGGGGCTTGCCACCCGAGTTGAGCCTCCGATAAACGGGCCAAATCAGTAATGGAAATATAGGGGCGATTTTCAAAATGAATAAGAGTGATATTCCGTTTCGAATTTTCCGTCACCCACGACACATTTTGGGTCACGGGAGACACTTCATAAATTTTGGCGGGGATTGGAGAAAGGGGCGCCTCGGTTCCTTCAGAATGCACGGGAACGGATGAAAAAAAACAAACGCTTCCGAAAATAATTAGAGGTAATAGTTTTTCGAGTTTAAAATTCATCTTTTTTTCCGCGCCGATGGAAAATATAACAAACATCGGGCGGATTGTCATGGCGAAGTCTCTCTCAGAAAAGCGCGCGGGAATAAGAAGCTCATTTCCATCAATGGATTCGTTGTTATTGCCGCTCGAGTTCGGTATTCCAGTAGACGTTGTCGATAAATCGCTGCCAACTGGCTTTAATTCGGATCCCCGGCCGGAAAACCACACTGGCGCTCCCGCGCCACTTCGGTTTGGAAGGTTGCAGCATTAACTTCATATTCGCCTCATTGGGAAGCCGATTCCCCTTTCTAAGATTGCAGGGTATGCAGGCGGTCACAACATTGGCCCAATCTGTTTTACCCCCGCGGCTTTTGGGGATGACGTGTTCCAAATTCAAGTCGCTCGTGCTGAATTTATGGCCGCAGTAGGCGCACCGATATCCATAATGTTCATAAATGTTCCGCCGTGTAAATTTAACTTCGGATTTGGGAAGACCGTCAAAATACCGAAGCGCAATCACATCTGGAATGGCGATTTTAAAATGCGGGGTATGCACGTACCCGGAAGGATGGTCTTTGATCTGAGAAGAAAGTTCTCGCCAATCATCAAAGCTGTAGGTCTTGTACTCATCGTCGATGACCCGGGCGTGGTCCAAATAGATCAAAGAAAGGGCCCTCTGCCAGGAAATGACCTGGATAGCGTAAAAATACCGATTTAGAACCAGCACATCACCCATGGTGAAAGTTTAACTCCAGTTTTCCGTCTACAAAAGAGGCTTTAAAAAACAGGTCGTTTTTGAAAAGCGTTGTGCGGATGATACAAGAATAAGGGGTCAAGTCGCTACATGCCTCATTTTTTCGGATAGGTGCCGGTGCTGCTAGGATTGCATGTTGGCCCGCCACGCTAGAAAGGGCCAGGGCAGGTATCGTCATGCCGAGAATTTTCTGCTCGGCATCCATGCATAGATCCCGTGCAATGACATCACGGGATGACGGTCCAACTTGCAATCCTAGCAGTACCGACACCTACTCGACGGTGACGCTTTTGGCGAGGTTGCGAGGTTGATCCACGTCGCAACCGCGGCGGACGGCAATGTAGTAAGCAAGAAGCTGAAGAGGAATCACATTGATCATGGGACTGAGTTCATCGGGCACCATCGGCACATAAATGACATCGCTGGCTTTCTGCTTAACCAATTTGTCCCCCCGGTTGGCCACCGCGATCACATTGGCGCCGCGGCTCCGAGCTTCTTCGATATTGGATAAGATTTTTTCGTAGACGTGGGATTTCGAGGCAATGGCCACAATGGGCATATTTTCATCGATCAAGGCGATGGGACCATGTTTCATTTCTCCCGCCGGATATCCTTCGGCGTGAATATAAGATATTTCTTTCAATTTCAAAGCGCCTTCCATCGCGATGGGATAATTGTAATTACGGCCCAAATAAAGGAAGTTTGTCCGGCGGCAATACGCTTCGGCAATCTTAATGACCTCTTTTTCGCATTTGATGGCATCGGTGACCCAAGTAGACAAATGAGAAAGAGACCGGATCATCTCCTTGATTTTTGGCTTGGGCAAATCCCCTCTCACCGATCCCAAGTAAAGCATCAGTAAGTGGAGCGCGACGAGCTGCCCCATGAACGCCTTTGTGGAGGCCACGCCGATTTCCGGACCGCAATGCGTCAAAATATTCGAGTCCGCTTCGCGAGTGATGGTGGAACCCACCACATTCGCGATTCCTAATGTTTTAAGACCCATTTTTTTGGCCAGGCGCATCGCGGCCAAGGTGTCCGCCGTCTCGCCGGATTGGGAAACCGCCACGACGAGCGTCCCGGGCGCCAAAACCGGGCTTCGATATCGAAACTCCGACGCAATCTCCACCTGGCATGGAATTTTTAAATATTTTTCAATGAGATAGCTACCCACCAGAGCGGCGTGCCAGGACGTCCCGCACGCCACAAATCTAACTCCGGGAATCTGAGCCACTTCCTTGGGGGTGAGCCGGATTTCAGGCAGGTCCACCGTTCCTTTCTTTCCATTCAGCCGGCCCAAAAGAGTGTCTTCAACGACGCGGGATTGCTCGTGAATTTCTTTCAGCATGAAATGGGTGTAACCCGCTTTTTCCGCCTGGATGGGGTCCCAAGTAATTTTTGTAGGCTTTTTTGCCACCGGCCGGCCACGGTCGTCGAAAAACTCCACCTTATTGGGAGAAAGGATGGCCATATCTCCCTCCTGTAGAAACACGACATCCCGAGTATGAGAAAGAATGGCGGGAACATCCGATGCCAAAAAATTTTCTCCTTCTCCCAAACCGACGATGAGCGGACAATCCCGGCGCGCGCCGACCAAAAGCCCCGGCAATTTTGTGTGGATGATGCCAAGAGCGTAGGTCCCTCGGATATCTTTTAACGCCTTCTTTACAGCGGTGAGAAAATTTTTCTTGAGGGATTTCGGATCGGATTTGCCATCTTTAAGGTAATAACCGATGAGATTAGCGACAACTTCGGTATCCGTATCGGATTTAAATTGAACACGCCTCTTTAACAGCTTCTCTTTAAGGATTTGATAATTTTCGATGATCCCATTGTGGACGACGACGATGCATCCGGTGGAGTCAATATGAGGATGGGCATTCACTTCAGACGGCGCGCCATGAGTGGCCCAGCGCGTGTGGCCCAACCCCATATGCCCTTGAAGGGGGCTGTGCGTGATCAAAGATTCTAACTTCGCCAGTTTTCCGACAGCTCTTCTAATTTGAAGTCCGTTTCTGGATAAAACTGCCACGCCGGATGAATCATATCCCCGATATTCTAAGCGTCTAAGCCCATCCACCAGAATTTGAGTGGCCTGTTTTTCCCCAATATATCCCAGTATCCCGCACATAAATTTTCCTTTTTCTGCCCCTGCTCCTGCTCCTGCTCCGCCCCAGCCGCCGCAGGCAGAGCCGGGAGAGTTTTTTAACCTTAAATCAAGAGCTTCTTCATTTCTGTGACCGCTCTCTTTAAACCCACGTTGATGGCGCGCGCGATGATCGAAAATCCGATATTCAATTCGTTAAATTCAAAACCTTTCAACAAATCGTTCACGTTCTCATAATCAAGCCCGTGTCCGGCATTGACCAGGAGTCCCAGCCCCCGCGCTTCCTCGGCGGCCATTAAAATTTTCTTTAACTCTCTTTGCAGTCCTTGGGTTTTAAAGAGACGGGCATAGGTCCCGGTATGAATTTCGACGGCGTCAGCGCCCACCTTGGCCCCCAGGCGCATATTTTCAAGGGTCGCCCCTACGAAAAGAGACACTCTGATGCCTTTGGAATGCAAAGAATCAATGGCTCTCCCCAGTTTTTTTTCATTGCCCTTCACATCCAGCCCGCCTTCTGTGGTGAGTTCTTGGCGGCGCTCCGGGACAATGCAGGTCCACGCGGGCCGACATCTTAAGGCCACGCGAATGATGTCGGGATTGGCTCCCATTTCCATATTCAGGGGAACAGGGAGATGTTTTTTCAATTGCACAATATCCTTATCTTGGATATGGCGCCGGTCTTCCCTTAAATGAGCGGTAATTCCATCAGCCCCCCCTTGAACCGCTAAGAGGGCGGCAGCCAAGGGATCAGGAAAATTTTCAAGACGGGCCTGACGGAGCGTGGCCACATGATCGATATTGATTCCAAGGCGGGTCATGAGAAAAATTTAAATTTCAGCCAATATGGCGTCGGCAATTTCACGCGCCCAATTTCCACACTTAACCTGTTCCGGCCCCTCAATCATTATCCTTAAGAGAGGCTCCGTTCCAGAGTATCGTATAAGGACGCGGCCGTTGTCACCCAGCGTTTTCTGAACGCGTTGAATGGTCTTGGAGGCCCCGTTGAGAGAATCCAACGGCTTTTTTTCTTTGACAGGAACATTGAGAAGCACCTGAGGATATTTGTGAACCCAACCGGCCAACTTTAAAAAAGACATATTTGATTGTTTTAAAATTGAAAGGACATGCAACGCGGTGAGAAGCCCGTCTCCCGTATTTAAATGGTCTCCCAAAATAATATGACCGGATTGCTCTCCGCCTAAAACGGAACCGTTCTTTTTCATCGCCTGAGAAACGTACCGGTCGCCCACGGGAGTTTCCATCGTGCGAATTCCCTGCTTTTTAAGGGCTTTTTTCAGACCCAGATTGGCCATGACGGTAATGACCGCGAGGTTTTCTTTTAAAATCCGCCGTTCTTTCATTGATTTGGCGAGGATTGCGATCAAGAAATCCCCATCTCTCTCCATCCCTTTTTCATCCACAAAAATAACCCGGTCTCCATCTCCGTCAAACGCCACGCCCGCGTCGCACTTATTGCGGCGAACCACGGCGGCCAGCTTGTTTGTATGGAGGGATCCGCAATTGTGATTGATGTTTTTTCCGTCGGGGCGGTCAGAGATGACGACAAGATCAAGGCCCATCCGCTTTAAGACCTCCGGTCCAATCAGATGGTTGGCCCCGTTCGCGCAATCCACCGCGATTTTAAGGCCAGCCAGATTGGCGCCGGGACCTAAGCTTTCAATTAAGAAATCCTCATAATCGCCCGTGAGCGACGCCGCTTCAACAAACACCCCGGGAATTTTCCCGGTAATTTTTTCGCCCTTTTTTCCGCTCCATTTAAAGAATAAATCTTCGACTTTTTCTTCCCAGATATCCGGCCACTTCACCCCCTGCGGGTTAAAAAATTTTATTCCGTTAAACTCCGATGGATTGTGAGAAGCGGATATGACCACGCCTGATTGGAACTTGTGAGCTTGAACAATGTATGACGCCGAAGGCGTGTTCATGACGCCCCCGTCAAACACATCAACCCCCATGCTCCGGAGGCCTTTATGAAGAGATTCCAGGATCTGGGGTCCGGATCCGCGGGTATCCCTGACGATAACCGTTTTGGACCTTTTGCCCGGGAAATGATCTCTTAATACAAGGCCCGCGGCTCTTCCCAAAAGCGTGATTTCTCTGGGGGAAAGCGGGGATTTGCCCGCGACGCCGCGAATGCCGTCTGTTCCAAAAAGTTTTCTCATTTAAGGCCGATTCCTAAACGTTCAACATAATAAACAAACAACCACAATAAAAGTGCCAATAAAAAAGCCACAATTTTTAAAATCAAATACTCTTTGCTCCACCGCACTTTAAGCTTTCTCCACGACAACAGGTTGTGCTTTTTTAGGCCCTGGGGACCGATAGAGGTCCACCAGATATTGCCGTAATTCATCCGGATCGATCCGGGTCGTAATTTTTCCGCTTTCAGCAATTGATATGTTCCCCGTTTCCTCTGAAACGCACAGCGACCACGCGTCTGACACCTCCGTGATCCCCACGGCCGCTCTATGACGGGTTCCTAGCCATTTTTCAAGCGAAGGATCCTGGGAAAGCGGAAAAATGCATCCGGCGCCCGCGATGCGGTTCTGCCGAATGATGACCCCGCCGTCATGCAATAAGGCGGGCGGCTGAAAAAGGGTCAATAAAAGTTCCCGAGTGACTTCCGCGTCCAAGGTCGTTCCGGATTCCATGTAATCCCGAAGGCCCGTATCCCGTTCAAACACCAGAAGCATGCCCATTTGGCGGCGAGAGGCTTCCTTCACCGCCGCCACCACTTCATTAACCACTTCCATCTCTTCGTGATGAACAAACCGATTGGCGGTTCCGGCGCCAAGCGAGGCCAAAGCGGATCGCAACTCCGGCTGAAAGAGTACCGCCAACAGAACCACGCCCGCCAGCCAAAAGTTCTGCAATAACCAGTTTAAAGTGGGGAAACCGAGGACTTTTGAAAGGAAGGTTGCTATTCCAACGATCCCGATTCCGACGGCAATTTGGATAGCGCGGGTTCCTCGAATAAGAAGGAGGAGTTTGTAAAAAATGAAGCTGACCAGAATAAGATCAATGATGTGAACAAAATAGGTTCGCCAGATGTTTACGAATAAATCCATCATTTTAGGCCGGCGTTGGAGCGGGCTCTTGCGGGGGAAGCCCCAAAGCCGCGTTGACCTCATCGGCATTCAAAGTTTCTTTTTCAAGCAAAATGGCGGCCAGAGCGTCTAATTTAGACCGGTTTTTCTCAAGCAAGGTTTTGACTTGGGCCTGGCTGTCTTGAATAATTTTCCGCACTTCGCCGTCGATGGATTCGGCGGTGCGATCTGAATAATTCCGGCCATGGCTGAGGTCCCGGCCCAAAAACACCTCACCATCGGGCTTTTTATAGGCCACAGGACCCAAAATTTCAGACATTCCAAATTCCATCACCATTCGCGTCACCAAGTCGGTGGCTTTGGTGAGATCGTCGGTGGCGCCGGTGGTGATTTCTCCAAAAACCACCTGTTCGGCCATCCGGCCGCCCAAAAGGACTTTGATGCGGTTCAATAACTCTGTCTTTGACGTTAAATATCTATCTTCCGTCGGAAGCTGGAGAGTGTAGCCGAGCGCTTGCCCGCGGGAAATGATTGAAATTTTATGTACCGGATCGGTGCCGGGAGTCATTTTGGCCACAAGGGCGTGGCCGCTTTCGTGATAGGCCACCACTTTTGTTTCTTGTTTGGAAAGAATGCGGGATTTTCGTTCAGGACCGGCCATCACGCGATCGATGGCCTTCTCAACTTCCGCCATCCCCACGGAGGGCTTATTGTAGCGCGCCGCCAAAAGCGCCGCTTCATTCACAACGTTCGCCAGATCCGCACCCACAAAACCGGGAGTCCGGCGCGCGACCACGTTCCAGTTGATGTCATTGGAAAGCTTCACTTTGGAGGCATGCACTTTCAAAATGGCTTCGCGCCC
>JAKLIS010000120.1 GCA_022709485.1 Elusimicrobiota bacterium
TCACGGTCAGGCGGACGTGGACACCGGGGGTGCGTACACAATCAAGCGCTGGAAGGTGCTCGCCACCATGGCAGACGGTGGTGCGGCCGAGGTTGAGCTTCGCCCCGACAACCCGGCGTTCAAGCCTATGCGGTTCAAGCCGGATGGGAACCTTATGATAAAGATCGTCATCAGGGTTTTTTAAGACATCTTTTAATTCGAACAAATTCCGATGGCCAGGCGATGGTCGTCCTGGTGACAAAAAACGCCGATTTTCCAGGGAGGCCTTCTTTCATCGAACATATCCGGCGGCGATGCCCGGCGGTGGTGGGTATTTTCCAAAACGTTCAGATTGAAAAGACCAACGTCATTTTGGGGGAGAAATGGCTTCATCTATGGGGAGAGTCCTTATTGCGCGAGAAAATGAATGGATTAAAAATTTTCTTTTCTCCCGGGGCCTTTATGCAGGTCAATCGCCCGGCCGCCGAACTGATGTACGCGAAGGCCATTGACCTTTTGGCATTAGATGGGAGTGAAACGGTTTTGGATTTATTTTGCGGTGTGGGGGTGATGACCCTTTTGGCGTCCCGCCGGTGTAAAAAGGCGGTGGGGGTTGAATCGACCCCGGTTTCCATTCAAAACGCCAAATTGAACGCTCAAAAAAATGGGATTCACAATGTTTCTTTTATTGAGTCTTCCGTTGAAATGTTTTTAAGGAGGCAGTTCGGCCGTTCCAGCCATTCCATTAATTCCGAACGGCTCTGCGTGATAGTGGATCCGCCCCGCGCGGGTTGCAAGCCGGAAGTGATTCAAGAACTCCTTCAGATCGAACCCTTGAAAATTGTGTATGTTTCCTGTGACCCCGCCACGCTGGCGAGGGATCTCAAAGATTTAAAAAGAAAGTACGATCTCGGAGAGGTTATTCCAGTGGACCTCTTTCCGCAAACCTCTCACATTGAATCGATTGTCTCTTTACGTAAACGCCGTCATTCATCCGAGGGAACGCCATGGAATCGGTAGATATGAAAAAAACAGTAAACGGAATCACCCGGGGGGGATTTCCTTGGTGGCTCATCAATCACCGGCCGCCAGGAAAAGTCCTGGTTGTCCTCTCTGAAGATGAAGATGTTTTGGATTTCGTGGAGGACACAAAGGCTCTCTTTAAAATAGGTGAGGATGTTTTTCCATCGCGGCTCTTTGGAGTGGCGGGTTATGCCGAAGAGGAAGAAGCCGATCGCCAGGTGTCTCTTTTCAATTGGGCTTGCCGGGATGTCGATGTTCTGGTGACTTCTTTGGCGGGGTTGGATTTGGAGGCCGACAAGAAAGGAGATCTTCAAAAAAAGACATGTGAATTAAGGCCGGGCTCGGTGATGACCCGAAAAGGATTGGAGGATCTGCTCCAAGAAGGCGGTTATGCCCGGGCCGATCGGGTGGAACAGGTCGGAGAATACGCCATTCGGGGGGAAGTCGTGGATATTTGGTCTCCAGGATACGCCTTTCCCAGGCGGGTCACATGGATTTTGGATAGCGTCGAAGGTTTAAGGCCAATCAATCTTTACACGCAACGATCTGAAGGATTTGAAAGGGAAACAACCATTTATCCCGTGAGGCCCGGCACAAACGCGACTCTTCGTAATTATTTAACTTCTGATACATTCGTGATTCTTTTCTCTCAGTTTAACGGTCTCACTTCTGCGCCGGGGGGAGTTCCTTCTAACGATTCGCCATTAAGAACCTCTCAGGGCCCTTTGGAAACGGCGGCCCCATTAAATTTCGAAAGCGCGCAGGTAATTCACGTTCTCCCGGACCCCGATGAGACCGGAGAAATTGAGTTTTTGCCTCCGCCGGCCTTTTCCGGCCATTTGGATTTACTCCGGACCCAGTTAAAAAAATGGGACGACGAAGACTGGAGCGTTGTCATTTTCTGCCACAATCAAGGCGAAAGAGATCGACTTGAAGAACTTTTAGACGATCCTTCCATCACCATCAAAGGCAAAAGCATTCCATGGTGGCCTCATTTTGTCATTGGAGAGCTGGAACACGGATTTCTTCATCCCTCTCAACGTTTAGCGGTACTCACCAATAGCGAAATTTTCGGCCGGTATCGGAAAAGAATTCGGCTTCCAAAATTTGAGGGCGGCCAAACCATTTCCAGTTTCATGGACATAAAGACGGGGGATTTTCTGGTTCACGAACGCCATGGAATTGGGCGCTACTTGGGACTCACTGCGCTTAAAGTCGCGAAAGTTTCTTCTGAATTTTTGGCCATCGAATACAAAGGCGGAGATAAGGTGTACGTCCCCGTATTCGAGATTCAACAAGTTCAAAAGTATTTGGGGGCGGAAGGCTCGCGGCCGGCTCTTTCAAGCCTGGATACCGCCACATGGGAGCGAATAAAATCCAAAGTCAAAGAAGACGTGGCCAAACTGGCCGCGGATTTATTGAACAAGGCGGCCAAGCGGAGCATCCGTCCCGGGTATGCTTTCCCTGCAAAAAACCATTTGGAGGAAGAGTTTGCGCAGAGCTTTATTTATGAACTCACCGAAGATCAAAGAAAAACGTTGGAAGAAGTGGAACGGGATATGACGTCTCCCCGGCCCATGGACCGGCTTATCTGCGGAGACGTGGGCTTCGGGAAAACGGAAATCGGAATGCGGGCGGCTCTTAAGTGCGCCTTGGCCGGAAAACAGGCCGTTCTTCTTTGTCCGACCACCATCCTCGCCGAACAGCATTTCCGGAATTTTTCCGAACGCATGGCGGATTACCCCGTCACACTCCAGCTTCTTTCGCGGTTCCAAACCAAACTCGAACAAAAGAAAATTCTTGAGGCGGTGAAAAAAGGGGGGGTGGATATCGTCATCGGCACCCATCGGCTTCTCTCCAGCGACGTTCATCTAAAAGCCCTGGGCTTGATGATTATTGATGAAGAGCATCGCTTTGGGGTTCGTCAAAAAAACAAACTCTTGGCTTTGAGAGAGACCTCGGATGTGCTTTCAATGACCGCCACTCCCATTCCCCGAACGTTGGCTTCTTCTCTGGGCGGGATCAAGGATTTGTCCGTCATAGAAACAGCGCCGGAAGGGCGCCTTCCCATTTCCACATACGCGGGGGAATTCAATGAAGAAATAATGGTCAAGGCGGTTCAGTCCGAATTGGACCGGGGCGGGCAGGTGTTTTACGTGCACAACCGCGTCAAAACCTTGACCGCCCGCAAAGAATGGCTTGAGTCTCTCATTCCCAATCTGAGGATTTCCATGGCGCACGGGCAAATGAAAGAAGAGGAACTCGAGCGCGCCATGCACGATTTTCTCCATAAAAAAATCGACATCCTTCTTTCAACCACCATTATCGAATCCGGGCTTGATATTCCCACCGTCAATACCCTCATTGTGGAGGAAGCTGAAGAAATGGGATTGGCCCAGCTGTACCAGCTTCGAGGCCGGGTGGGCCGCTCAAGAACGCGCGCCTACTGCTATCTTTTTTATTCAATGGACAATATGACCTCCGATGCCCGGAAGCGTTTGGAAGCTTTAAAGGAATTTACCGCGCTCGGATCCGGGCTTCGCCTGGCCATGAGAGACATGGAAATCCGAGGGGCGGGGAATTTATTGGGCCCTCAGCAGCACGGCAACATGGCGGCGGTGGGCGTTGAAACCTACAGCCGGCTTTTGAATGAAGAGATACAAAAACAAAAAGGCGAAGCGGTGGCCGAAGATTTCGGGGGACCCTTGTTGGAGTTGTCTTTATCCGCTTATATCCCGGATGATTACCTGCCTTCCGAGGCGGAGCGGGTGAATATGTATAAGAGAATCTTATCAGCGGACGTTAAAGACTTGGAAAAATTAAAAGAGGAATTAATTGATCGATGCGGACCTCTCCCCGCCGTCGCCAAAACCCTCTTTGACGCCGCTTTCTTAAGAATGATCATGAAAGAACGCGGCGTTTCCGAAGTCCACGAAGAAATGGACGGACTTCTCATTTATTTTAGGTCCAATTTCACCCTGCCGGAAAAATCATTCAGTATTCTATTGTCGCAATCGAAAGATATGTTTTCTTTTATTGCCGGACCGCCGGCGGGGGTCCGGGTCAAAATGCCGGAAGATGAGAATCCCTTGGACACTTTGGGCCGGTTTCTGCGGGTGGTATTCCCGGCCGAGGGACCGCTTAATCGAAAACACACTTGACCTTTATGTGTGTTCTCAAGATATAATTCATCCCCATGATAAGCGTAAAAAATATTTCTAAAAACTTTGGAGCCACGGTGGCGGTGGACCATATCAGTTTTGAAATTCCCAAAGGCCAGGTGGTGGGCTTTTTGGGACCGAATGGCGCCGGCAAAACCACCACCATGCGGATTTTAACCGGATATCTTCCTCCGGATGAAGGCCAAGCGGAACTCTTGGGCAAAGACGTCCTGTTTGATTCCCTCGAAGTGCGGCGGACGTTGGGGTATTTGCCGGAAAATAATCCCCTGCCGGAAGACATTGAAGTCACGGAATTTCTCCATTATATTGGGCAGTTGCGCGGTTTCCATGATTTCGCGGATCGTGTCAAAAGAGTTAAGAAAGTTTTAAAGCAATGCGCCTTGCATTCCGTCGTCGGTAAAAAAATCGGGGAGCTTTCAAAAGGGTTCCGCCAGCGGGTGGGGTTGGCGCAATCCATCATTCACGACCCGGAAGTCCTGATCATGGATGAACCCACGTCGGGGCTGGATCCCAATCAAGTTCGTGAAATCAGAGATTTGATACTCACCCTCAAAATAGAAAAAACGCTTCTTTTATCCACCCATATTCTCTCCGAAGTCAAACATACTTGCGACCGGGTCCTCATTATCAATAAAGGAAAACTCGTGGCCGACGGGATTCCCAGTGAATTGGCCGGCCACATGCAAAACGTCACCAAATTGGAAGTGTCTTTTAAGGGACCTCGAGCCGACATTGAGGCGGCTTTGAAGATCTTGCCGGCCGTGAAAACCGTGGCATTCCGGCCGGATGCACTGGACTCCGCTCAAAAATTTGTGATTGAGTCCGACGCGGGCGTTGATCTTCGGGAGACGATATTTAATCTGGCTGTTGAGCGAAAATGGCCGCTCATGGGAATGAATCAAGAAAAATTGAGCCTTGAAGACGTTTTTCAGGCGCTAACTCAGGAATAACGATGGACAAAAAACTTAATTTAAAAACAATTTGGACGATGGCCTTAAGAACATTCCGCCATTCAATTGAAACCCCGACGGCTTATATCGTGGCGGTGTTTTATTATGGGTTTGTGGGGGGGGTCTTTGGAATGAATTTTATGATGCAAAACCATGGCGCCATCGACGGGGCCGGGATGGCGTCCATGTGGATTTTGTGGTTTGTCGTTCCGGGTCTCACCATGGGGCTTATTGCCGAAGAGCTTCGATCCGGCACATTTGAACTGCTGGCCACCCTCCCCGTTCGAGACTGGGAAATTGTTTTAGGGAAATTCTTGGGCTTCCTTCTCTTGGCC
>JAKLIS010000121.1 GCA_022709485.1 Elusimicrobiota bacterium
ATGGAGCTTTTGGATCGGCACGTGAAGCGGCAGACCAATTTGGGCCGGCGGTTGTGGGTGCTACTCATGTTTGTGGAATGGTATGACAGGAAGATTTTGGGAAGAGATTAAGTTTAGGAAGTCCTACCGCAACATTGAAATTAAATCGCCGATGGTTTCCATAAAACCGAAGAGAAAAACAATCGGCAGAACCGCGTAAAAAAGCCCCAATAGCGCCATGAGGATGAGCGCGCTTTGCCACCTATTGAATTGGTAATGCCGGTCAATGATGATTTTCCAATCGGTTACTATTTTCCCCGCCAAAAGAAGCATGAGGAGTGAATTAAAAAAAGCGGATTGGCCACTTGTCCACGTAATGAGTCCCACCGGAAGCAGAACGAGGAGCGGCCAAAGGCTCAAATTAAACCATGTCCAAACATGTCCCGGGTTTCCTTTCTTATAGAACAGCCTTCCGATTTTGTGAGAGGTTGAAATGATGAGGGCTTCACCCAAAAGAATAATGAACAGATAGAAAAAGAATTGGCGAATCGCCGATGGACCTGTTCCGGTATCATTCATCAATCGATTATTCAGGACCAGTTCCAAGCACACCAAAAATAGCACCAATAGGCCCAATCCGTGGGGTGGATTCCCTGCCCATTCCTTAATGACTTTTTTGGGTTGCCGGATGAAATCGAAAAAGATTTCGATGTCTTTGGCTTGGGGAGAATTTTGATTTTCTGTGGTTTCCATCTTATTTAACTTGACTAATACTCCCTGTATCTAAAGCTCGAAGATCGTCATCCCCGCGAAAGCGGAGATGACCTTCCATCAAGAAAGGTTTACAGCCTGGATCCCCGCTTTCGCGGGGATGACGAACCAGAAAATTGCGGGGATGACGATCAAGGTCAATATGTAATAGGGCCACAGTCATATTATTGCATGAGGTACATAAGTTTCATTTCAGTTGAACTCATGCTGTCCAATTTATCCAAGGATGATTTTCCAAGGATTTGCAAAAACCGGTCCAACGAGGTTTTGCCCTTGTAGTAAATAATGTTGGGTTTTGTTCCTGAAAGGCCGGACAGATTTTTGGCGGTTTCGATGGCCTCTTCCAAACCCCCGGTTAAATCCGCCAACTTTTTTTGAATGGCCATGCGGCCTGAGAAAATTCGCCCGTCTGCCAAGGGCTTTAATTCATTTTCCTTCATCTTTCTCCCTTCTTTAACCGCGTCAAAGAATTGGCCATAGGCGTCCATGATAAGCGCTGAAAAATATCGTCTTTCTTCCGCTGACATTTCCCTAAACGGAGATCCGGAATCTTTCATGGCGCCGGATTTAATGGTTTCAAATTTTATGCCGAATTTTGTGAGTAAACCTTGAAAATTCGGAAGCTGCATGATAACTCCGATAGATCCCGTGAGGGTCCCGGGATTGAGCACAATCTTATCAGCGGCTGAAGCGATGTAGTATCCGCCTGAAGCTGAAACTTCTCCAAAGGAGGCCACGACCGCTTTCCCATTGGCTTTTACCTTTTGGACCGCTCGGTAAATTTCCTGAACCGCGCCCACCGATCCTCCGGGGGAATTTATTCTAAGAACCACGGCTTTCACGGTCCTTTCTTCGCTGATTCGTTTGAGGGATTCCACCACAGAGTCCACCGTCTGTCCCCCTCGCATCGATCCAGGTTCCATGGAGATGACGCCGTCGATGGGAATGACGGCAATTTTACTGACTTCAAGCGGGGGAACAGCCTTTCCCTTCCGAATGAAAAAAATCGCCAGAGCTAAGACAATAATATGGAGAGTGATGAGCAGCCAAATGGGATTAATTCTTTTTCTTATGTTTTTTGATATCGCATTTAAATTCATGGATTTTCGCTCCTTGGTTTATCTTCGAATTCTAGATCTTTTTCTTTCGGGCCCGGTTCCGGGGTCTTCTCGTTTTTGGGTTTTTCTTCAAATACCGGCGGAGGCAAATTTTCCGCTCCCTTTGCTTCCACGGCGGCTTTAATCTCCCGCGATTTTCTGTAAAGCGCCGAATAATCCATTCCCGCTTCTTGAGCCAGATCTCGCAACAGGACTTTATTTTTGATGCGGCGTTTGCCGTATTCCTTTAAGGGTTTTCCGGTTTTCTCGGCGATCAAAGCGATGGAAATGATTTCCGTGCGCGCGAAGCCGCGCCGCTCGAATTTTATCAAGTCCCTCAAGTTCATTTTGTAATCATGGGCCAAATGTCTTAAGAAGGGAGACCCCAAGGGAGTGGTTGATATATTAACTTTCGGTTCATTATCGGCCGCCCACAAAGTTGAAGCGGCCATTCCCAGAAGGAAGAGAGAAAGTTTAAGCCACTTTCCCATGCGTGGAGATTTTTCGGACTTTAATCTTTGCCTGTCTCAAAAGTGAAATGGCTTCCTTTCCCAGGGGATAGGCTTCGTTAAACACCACCTCTTTGATTCCAGAATTGATAATCATTTTGGTGCAGAGAAGACAGGGCGAAAATGTGGAAAAAAGAACAGAGTCTTTAATTGAAATTCCGTGATAGGCTGCCTGGGTTATGGCGTTTTCTTCGGCGTGCGAGCAATAGCATTCTCCGAGATTTCGTCCGGACGGGGTGAAGGCGTTACATCGCGGGCAGCCTCCGTCTTTGCAATTGGTGATGCCTCGGGGCGTCCCGTTATATCCGGTTGAAATAATTCTTTTATCTTTCACGATGACGGCCGCCACCCGGCGCTTCATGCAATTGGATCTTGTGGCGACGACCCGGGCAATCTGCATGAAATAGTCATCCCAATCCGGCCGCGGAGAATCCATCAAAAGCCGGGCCACCATCCGGTTCACTTTGTTATGAAGTGCGGCGAGAGAGGCGTTGTTGAGCAGTTTTCGGTCGGCCAATTTCCGGCAGGCCTCTAGATTCTGTTTGGTGGGATCGGCGTTTTTGGCTTCGCGTTCTTCAATCTTGAGAAATTCTTTGTAGGTTTGCGCGTCTCCCTCTCTTCCTCTGGCTTTCATCCGCTCAAAGCGCGCCCGGGGACTGGCTTCCACGAAAAGAAGAACAAAATCTTTGGTTCGTCTAAAGGCTTGGACTTCTTCGGGGTTGCGGAAGGAGTCGATGACGTAATGCCGGTCGTCCTCAAGATTTTCGATAATTTTTTCGGCCAAAACAGAGGGACCAGACTCATTTCGGAGTTTATTCCCGAGCCAGGTGAGGTTGTCGCGGGTGAGGGGTTTTTTTAATTTTTTAAGTTCGTTGCGAAGGACATCGGAAAGGGAATAGAAGAAAAAGCCCCGTTCAATTAAGTATTGAGCAATTTCCCCTTTGCCGGATGCGTTCCGGCCTGTCAGTCCAATAATCATGGGCGGCATTATAACTTTTGATTTTAGTGTTGTGGTGGAATCATGCTGTGTTTGCGTGGGAGTTCCTCGTTAATTCCTTGGCGGCAGATAGAGGCGGTTCAAAAGAATCTATGAGGTTCGTTTAAAAATAAAGGCTTCTTCGCCTCATTTTTCGATATCTCTAGATACTGATTTGCATTGAATTTTCGCAATGTTCGCGCGTCAATAAATCGGTAGACAACTCGCCCTGAAATGAGCGAAAATCCTTCTGTGCCAATCGAATTCTTTTCAAGGCTCTCCCATTGGATCGGTCAGAGAGGCATCGGTAAACCTTCCTCTCCGAATCGTTCAACTATAATACTTCCCGTCGAAAAATTTCCTTCTTCTTCTCCCCACAGCAAAGCCTCTCAAACCGCCCTAAACGCCTCCCTCCTTCAAAGCATTTTTCGGTCCGCGCCCATTGGCATTGGGATGGTTTCAAACCGGATTCTTTTGTGGGTCAATACCCGCCTGTGCGAGTTGATGGGATACTCTCGGGAAGAACTCACGGGGCAGAACGCACGTATTTTATATTCCAATGAGGAAGAATTTATCCGGGTGGGGAAAGAAAAATATGACCAAATCCGTCTATTGGGAACGGGGACGATTGAAACTGTGTTTCGCAGGAAAGATGGCCGCCTTTTGGACATCCTCCTCAACTCCTCCCCTTTGGACCAGGACGACTGGAGCAAAGGGGTCACATTTACGGCCCTCGATATTACCGATCGCAAAAAAGCCGAAAGGGCTCTTTACATAGAGAGGGATTTGGGCTTGGGATTAAGCGCCGCGGGAAGTTTGCAGGAGGTTTTGCACCGCTGTTGTCAAAGCTCGATGGAGGCCACCGGTCTCGATTGCGGAGGGATTTATTTGGTTGATGAAAAATCTCGAGAGCTGCGACTGGCTTTCCATACCGGTTTTTGCGACGCTTTCGTGTACAAGGTGGCCAAATATGATCCGATGGATAAGCTCATCGAGTCTGTTTTAACTGGACGCTCTCTTTTTCTGGGTGCTAAAGAGGTATCAAACGAGCCTCTCCTCAGTGTGAATTCGGCGGAACAATTAAAGTCATTTGCCATGGTGCCTATTACATTTCAAGGCAAAGTGATTGCTTGTTTTATATTGGGGTCCCATACCCTAGAAATGATTCCCCCCTTTGCGAGCCAAATATTGGAGACCATTGGATCCTTTATTGGGGAAGCCATTATGGTGAAACAATTTGAGCATCGCCTCAATCATCAAGCCAATTATGACCCGTTGACGGAATTACCCAACCGGGTTCTTGCTTTTGACCGGTTGAGTCAAGCCATCCGGTTTGCGGAGTGGGGACGGCATCAGGTGGGTGTACTTTTTGTGGATTTGGATCGGTTTAAATTGGTCAATAATACATTGGGACATCTCTTTGGCGATTTTCTTTTGGTGGAAGCGTCCCGGCGCATTTTTTCGTGCATTCGAGGAAACGACACGCTGGCCCGGTTCAGCGGGGATGAGTTTTTAATTATTATGCCGGAAGTGGTCGACCCCAATGAAACTGATAGAGTGGCGCAAAAAATTCGCCAAGCTTTTTCTGAGCCATTTCTCCTTGAAGGCGTGGAAGTGTTTGTGACGCCGACCGTAGGGATCGCCTTATACCCCAGCGACGGCACCGAACCGGACGCGCTATTCAAAAACGCAAACACTGCGCTTCGAAAGGCCAAATCAGAACCTCGAGATGGAGTCCAGTTTTTTTCCCAGGAATTTAATAAACGCGCTTCCGATCGAATGGTGATGGAGGCGCAACTCCGCCATGCGTTGGCCAAGGGCGAATTTTCGCTTCATTACCAGCCCCTCATGGACGCCCGGACCGGGCAACTATGCGGGCTGGAAGCACTTTTGAGATGGAAAAATGAGAAATTAGGAGACGTGATTCCCGACCGGTTTATAGGTTTGGCCGAAGAAACAGGTCTCATCGTTTCGATTGGAGAGTGGGTTTTGGCGGAAGCGTGCCGTGAGGCCAAATCCTTGCAGGCCAAGCTTGGATTTCCACTTTATATTTCGGTCAATATTTCACCCCGTCAGCTGAGAGAACCGGGGTTTATTGAATGTCTTCAGAAA
>JAKLIS010000122.1 GCA_022709485.1 Elusimicrobiota bacterium
GCCGGCGATATTTGCGGAAAAATTATTACCGCCGCCGAGGCCAGAGAAGCCGCTCGGAAAGCCAGAGAACTCACGCGGCGGAAGGGCGCTTTAGACTCCGCTTCCCTTCCTGGAAAATTAGCGGATTGTCAGGAAAGAAACCCTGAAAAATCGGAGCTTTACATCGTGGAGGGCGACTCCGCCGGCGGATCCGCGAAACAAGGCAGGGATCGCGCGTTTCAAGCCATCCTTCCACTGCGCGGCAAAATTATCAACGTTGAAAAATCCCGCATCGCCAAAGTACTCGCAAACGAGGAGATTAGAACTCTCATAACGGCCATTGGCTGCGGGATCGGCTCGAGAGGGGATGGTAACGGCGAGTCCGACGGATTTGATATTTCCCGTCTCCGTTATTACAAGATCGTAATCATGACCGATGCCGACGTGGACGGTGCCCACATCCGAACGCTTCTTCTTACATTTTTCTATCGCCAAATGAAGGAATTAATTGAAAACGGCCATGTGTACATTGCCCAGCCTCCTCTCTATAAAGTCGCCAAGGCCAAGAAAGAAATATACATGGACACCGTCGAACAGATGGACGAATGGCTTTTGAATCAGGGCCTCGAATCGGCCGAGGTATTCAAACTAAAGGACGGCGTTGAGACAACCTCGGTGGAGTCCGCCGTTCTTCGAAGTCTTATGAAAGATTTGGTGGAATATGAAAACTTGAAACACCGTCTTGCCAAAAAAGGTTTTACCGAAGATCTTTTGTTCCAGGGATACAAAGATAAAAATCTTCCCCTTTACGCCGTTCCCATGCCGGACGGTTCGTTTAAATTTATTTACAGCGAAAAAGAATGGAAGGCGTTTAAGCCCCAGTACATTAAAGATCAGCGCTTGCTGTTGGCTGAAACTCCGAAGTCTGTTGGCGAGTCGGGGGAAGAAGATTTAACAGAAGAAGATATCCTGTCTGACGTTAAACAGCTGACCGAGGTCCCCAAACTCCTTTCCATATTAAAGAAATTCGAAACGGCGGGATTTGATGTCACATTAGAAGAAGAGGCGCTGAAGGAAGCCAAGGCCCTTTACCGCGTCAAAGCGAAAGACGGGGACAAAGACGTGAAAACAATCGACGATTTGGTGACTGCCATTAAAGACGGCGGCAAACAAGGGGCGACCATTCAGCGCTACAAAGGCTTGGGAGAAATGAATCCGTCGCAGCTGTGGGAAACCACTATGGATCCCAACAACCGCCGGTTTCTGCAGGTGCGCCTGGAAGACGCGGTGGAAGCTGAAAACATTTTTACAACGCTCATGGGAGACAAAGTGGAGCCGCGGCGCTTGTTTATCGAGACCCACGCGCTGGACGTTCAGAATTTGGATATTTAATTAGGGCCTCGAGGGATGCATCATTCCTCAGGGGGATGTGTCATTCCTGCGGAAGCAGGAATCCAGAAGTGGGCCCCTGCTTCCGCAGGGGCGACAGTTATTTAAGGAGCATTTAATTGGCGAAGACAGACGACCCCAAATCAGATCAACTTGATTTTAGAGTCACTCCGCGGAACATCGAAGATGAAATGCGGACCTCTTACATTGATTACGCGATGAGCGTCATCATCGGCCGCGCCATTCCGGATGTCCGCGACGGCTTAAAGCCCGTTCACCGCCGCATTCTCTATACCATGGAGGAAATGGGCCTCAAATTCAACAAACCCTTCCGAAAATCTGCCCGCGTCGTCGGAGACGTTTTGGGTAAATACCATCCCCACGGAGATTTCGCCGTTTACGACGCCCTGGTGCGCATGGTGCAGGATTTTTCGCTCCGCTATCCTTTGATTGATGGCCAGGGAAACTTTGGATCGGTCGATGGCGATTCTCCCGCCGCCATGCGTTATACCGAATGTCGCATGGCCAAAATTACCGAGGAAGTCGTGTATGACTTGGACAAAGACACCGTCGATTTCACCCCGAACTACGACGGATCCATGGTCGAGCCCGTGGTTCTTCCTTCAAAACTTCCAAACCTGCTTGTGAACGGCTCCTCTGGTATTGCCGTCGGCATGGCCACAAACATTCCCCCACATAACCTTTCTGAAATCTGCGATGCCGTGGCGGCATGCGTGGACAATCCTCAGATTCAGGCCGCGGAACTTGGAAAAATTGTGAAAGGGCCGGATTTCCCGACGGGCGGCATTATTTTGGGAAAACAAGGGATTCGAGATTATTTTGAAAAAGGCCGCGGATCGGTCCGAATCCGGGCGGTGACGGAGATTGAAGAAATCCGGGGCGGTCGGCAAGCTATTATTGTGACTGAGCTTCCTTACCAAGTTAATAAAGCTCTTCTTTTAGAAGCTATCGCGGGGCTTGTTCGGGATAAACGAATCAATGAGATATCCGACCTTCGGGATGAGTCGGACCGTGAGGGGATGCGCATGGTCATCGAGATCAAGCGCGACGGCAACGCCCAGATCGTTTTAAACCAACTCTATAAGATGACGCAGCTGGAGACCTCATTCGGGGTCATTATGCTGGCCTTGGCCAATGGAAAACCAAAGGTTCTGTCTCTTCGAGAGACCATTAATCATTATATCGATCACCGGAAGATCGTTATTGTCCGCCGCACCCAGTATGAGTTGGCCAAAGCCGAAGCGCGCGCCCACATTTTGGAAGGCCTCCGGATCGCCATTGACAACTTAGACGCCGTCATCAAAATCATCCGGGGATCGAAAGATTCAGGAGCGGCCAAGGAAGCTTTGATAGCCAAATTTGGTCTCTCGCCCATTCAAGCGCAAGCGATTTTGGACATGCGGCTCCATCAACTCACCAATCTCGAGCGTGAGGCGCTTGAAAAAGAATATAAGGAACTCATCCAAACCATTGAACGGCTCAAAGGAATATTGGCCGATCCCAAGAAAGTCCTTGGAATTTTGAAAGAGGAAATGGCGGAGATCAAACAGAAATTCGGAGACAAGCGGCGCACTCAGATTCAAGCGAGCTTTGAAGAATTTGATGTGGAAGATTTGATTAAAGACGAAGAAGCGGTGGTGACATTTTCGCACGCGGGATACGTAAAGCGGATGCCCGTGGATCTCTATCGCGCTCAGGGACGCGGAGGCCGCGGTTTGACAGGCATGACCACCAAAGAAGAAGATTTTGTGGAGCAAATTTTTATCACCAGCACCCTGGCGCATTTGCTGTTATTCACAAACCGCGGCCGGGTATACGGCGTCCGCGTGTTTGAAATTCCGGACGCGAACCGCACCGCCAAAGGAAAAGCCTTGGTCAATTTTGTGGCCATGGATCCGGCTGAAAAAATCACGGCCGCCATTCCCATTCGGTCCTTTAAAGATTCGGAGGAAGGGTATCTCACTCTTTGCACACGGAAGGGCCAAATTAAAAAGACGGCCATCTCCGAGTTTGACAGTATCCGGAAAACCGGCATCATCGCCATTACATTGGGCGAAGGGGACGTCCTCATCGGCGCCAAATTTACCGATGGAAAAAAAGATTTGGTGATCGCCACAAAAAGCGGCCAATCCATCCGCTTCCATGAGGAAGAAGTGCGGGCCATGGGCCGCGGAGCCGCTGGTGTGCGAGGAATTAAATTGGAAGACGACGACCAAGTGGTCGGTTTGGAAGTCGCCGATCCGAAAGACGAAAAGAAAACCACGCTCCTCACGGCTTGCGTGAACGGCTATGGGAAACGCACCCCTTTGGCGGAATACCGGGACCAATCCCGTGGCGGGAAGGGCGTCATTACCATCAAAGCTACTGAACGAAACGGCGAAGTCGTGGGCATCCGCTTGGTCCATGATGAAGACGACGTCATGATCATGACTGAGAAAGGTATCACCATCCGACTTCACTGCAAAGACGTCTCCGTCATCTCGCGCAATACCCAGGGGGTTCGCCTGGTTCGTCTGGATGAAGGGGACAAGGTGGGCGCCATCGCTTCCGTTGCTGAAAAAGAAGAAGAAAGCGCCGAACAACCGGCGTAAGTCCCCCCTTCGGAAGTTTTTCAGATTTGAAAAGTCCTTTTATGTAAATTAATTGGCATCCCATGTTCCTTTCGTCAAAATAAAATCTCCGTCTTTGCGAAGAGTTTAAGTGGATGCCAATATTGAAAAGCGGTTGATGTGGACCGCCCCGTTTCTGACGATTAGATAGGTCACTATAATCGATGGGGGCTCTTAACATGATGGCTGGATTCATTGGGATAGGGCTGGCATTCCTTTTTCTTGTTTTGGTGGTGGTATTCGGAAAAAGAAAGCGGGACCCGGCCATTAAGAATCCTTTAAATAACCTCCTTCCTTCTCAGGGATTTTCACCCATCGATCCCTTTGACCCCATCCTGAAGCCGGTGACCCAGGCTTTTAAATCTACCGCATACGCCGTCTATGTTGAGCAAGCCTTCAAAAAAGGAACCGCTCAAGAACTATTTTGCTGGCTTCACACGCAGGCCAGGCATTCTCAGCATCCTGACAATAACTTGATCGCCACCATCCCCAATTCGGCAAATAATGGAGAATGGGTTTTTCTATTTCTCCCGGGGATATCGGGGTTCGGAGGAAATCTAATTCACAAAAGCTTTGAGTTGTCTCTTTTATCGTCTGGCTTCTCCAAGATTGAAACACCCGCTTTGGGTCCACTATCCAAACAGGCGAGCCTTTATGTCCTTGGAAACGCGTCGGGTCCCTTGCTAAAAGAAGAATTAATACAGAAACTTCCCCAATGTGGAAATATAGTCCTACGGTCGGGGGGTTCGATGGTCCTGATCGAACGAATCGATCTCACCCGAAGTGAAACAAGAGAAAATGAAGCAAAGGAGCTCCTTCGAATTTCTCATTTACTGGCCGGTTCTTTTTGAGAAAGGAAAGACCAAACGCGGGCAAAAAATTTTGAATTTGTTTGGAGTCTTAAAGGTTGCGGAACTTTTAAATTACGCGGCCTGGAGGGAGACTTGGGGGGCGGAGGAAGAAGCAGAGGCGGACTGGGGCGAACCCTTGGCATCTTCCGCCTTTTTTTCCTGAGCTTCCATTTTATCCAGCACATCTTTTAAGGCGGGATCCAGCTTGGACCATTCTCGAATAAACAACCCGTACATAAATTGGTCCTCGCTAGGGACCCGCCACATCACTTCACAGAGGCAAACCGACTCATGTCCCTTGAAATAGGCCACTGCGCTGATGATAGATCCTAGAGGCACGCTATACGGAGATCGCAGGCGCATTCCATGCTTTGAAAAATCCAAAGCCTCAGAGGCGACCACGGGCTTCCAAGCTGGAAATTTCGGATCGTCCCCCATGTTCAATAGGTCCACTTGGAAGCGACCTTCAAACCTTGGGTTCTGCCGCCTATCTTTTCCATCCATGATTAGTCTCCTATTAGACCCTAAGTTTGCCTCAAATCTTTGATCAGTCTTAGTCTAATCATAAGCCATGACAAACCAGTGACAATCGG
>JAKLIS010000123.1 GCA_022709485.1 Elusimicrobiota bacterium
GCCGCTTCCTTATCCACGCGGGGACCAATGAATACAAGGAAAGGATCAATGAAATAATCCTTCACTGCGTCTTTGAATAACACGAACCAGTTATTCCCCGCGTCCCGCACTAATTGATCGGGAATGATGGCTAAAATTCCGTTTCGAGGAAGGCCCGACAGAGGAATCTGCGCTTCGATATCACCAATGAGATCTGGAGTTATTTCTTTTACGTCGATGAAAGGGTCCGGTATGTCCGTTATCACAAACAGAAGATGCAAGGGATTATCGGGGCCGATGTTATTATTCGCCAACACTTCAATCAGATCGGGATGGCGGCTCAATTCATTAGCAAAGGCCGTTTTCTGCTGAGAAGAAATATTGGGATTCAGGATATTCACCCAAGACCCGTAATCATCCTGATTCAAGGGGGCGAGGAAGAAAATAAGGTTGTAAAGGAAATGCGCCCCCATATTCCCCACAAATGGCGAGAGAGCCAAAGCAGCGAAATGAGAAAGGGCATTCATCGGGAGCGCCCCGGCTATGAAAAAGGGCGCGTAAACCGTCGCGGCGTAAATGAGGAGGAGGCCCGCCACTCGGGGGCCCGCCTTCCACCAGGTGAACTCCCCGCGTTTATTGGTGTTATCGTGTTTTTTGAATAGGAAAACCGCAAAGGGCTCCAAGGGGTTCTGCCACCGCCAGGTCAAGATTGAATAAATCAAAATGAAAATTGAAAAAACGAGCAGCATGAGGATTATTGGCATCTCCATCCACGGCGCCGCCAACAAAGGCGTCACAAACCGGGGCGGCGCCCGCCAACCCAATTTAGAGAACAAGTTCGCCACTCGCTGGCATGTAATAATGGTGGATAATTGATTCCCCTTGAGACCCGACTCCGATGTTAATTCCTGCAAGTGATGAATCACCTGGCCCGGGGTCCCAAATTTTCCGAGCCGGCCGGTGGTCAACCACAGCCGCAAGCGCCCTTGAAAACCCAAATAATAGTCCTCGTCCACATACGGGCGAGCCCCTTTTTTCTCGACCTCACTAAAAGGGACGCGCCCCAAAACAAATGGAAGTAATTTCTGCTCATTCAGGGACAAGCGAGCTTTTATCCACTTCCGAAGCCCTTTCTTATCTTCTCCGGTCAAAGTGGGCTTATTTCTTCCAGGATATTCTTCCATCCCATCGTCAAAGCTTTCTGCCGGCTCAAAAGGAAGAACCGAAAGTCCAATAAGCGGATGGTCTTCCAAAAGAATTCTGAACCTTATAAATCCATATAAATCCACCTCATTAAAGGGGCGATGCAATTTCCGTGTTGCTTTTTCTTCGATTTGTCTAACCCTTGATACAGTAACTTTGAAAATTTCCCCAATTTCTTTCAGAGTGTATGAATTGACATCTCCAATCCTATAAATCAACTTAAGAACCTCTCTTTCCCGATAACTCAAAGCCTTTAAGGCCTGGGCGATTCCTTCCTCAATAATTTGTTGGCGGCGCGTGTTGAATTCGTTTTCGCCTGATCTAAGGTCCACCGGGTCAAATAGCCGGCGGCTGTCTCTCTGTAAGCCAAGGTCCGTAAATGAATTCATCCGCGGCTCTTCGGAAATCCCGGCTATTGGTTCATGAGAAGGAATTTCACCAACCAAATTCCTGGACTGGGCAGGGGACAAGGCCAAAGGATCGCCGGTGTCTTGCGTGGTGGGGCGATAGTTTTTAATTTTGGACCTAAACCGGTCCAAGATTTGATCGAAATTTTTATTTATGATTCCGGAAAGCCGGCGATGAAGGAAAATTTTCAGAATTGGATTAACGGAGAAGGGATCCCCACTCAATGGATATGTTTCAAAAAATTCCTTCGTAAAGTGCTTGGCGAGAACCAAATACATCGCCTTATTCCAGGAAAATTTACCCATTTTGAGAACCCGCTCAAAAATATATTGGGTGAGATAAAATTCTTCTTCAACAAAGGCAATACAGTTTTTCGAGTAATACTTCACGGCCAACTCCACGCCATTTTCTCGGTCTTGGGGTTCGGTGCTTCGAAGGAGCCGCTGAATATTATGCGGCGTGGATATCCCCGCCCGGATGTTCGCCCGCGCGATTTGAAGGCCTTCAGGGGTATCCGCCAATTTGGCAAGGTCTTTAATTCCTTCATCAATATGGGAGGACACGATTCGGCTGGTTTTTTTCATTTTTTGACTGATTTCGTCCACCGATATTCCATCAATGAAATGTTGCCGGAGAAGATCTCCGGTTTTTTCCGGCAAGCGCGGCATTAGCTCCTCAAATTCCAGAACAAAATTTCTTCGTGCAAAATAATTCGGCCCGGGCATTGTGGGGTTCACGCGAACGGACAGCCTTTTGAGGGCCAAATCTCTTTTGGCCTTTAAAGTCTTAGGTTTCAACTTCCTCCCCATAATTTCGATGGCCTCTTCCAGCAATGATCTGCCAAACAAATAGCTTTGGCGAAGATATGTTTGGTCCTCAGGGGTTAACAGCCAAAATTGAGGGAGGTTTTGAAAAATAAGTTCTTTTTCGGCAGAGTCCGCGGGAATTAGAATGGCCATCAGGGCGTCCTCGGCGTGAGTGAGCCTCTGGGAGAAAACGCTCTCATCCACCCCCAATTCCTCCATGACCTTCTCCCGGGATTTTTCTCGTCTGGAAGGACCATAATAGCCGAGAAGAACTTCTTTTAAAGAGGAGTCTAGTTTTCTCAAACTCCGGGTATTGGTCCGGACAAGACTCCGAATTATCTCTTCATCCTGTTCGGTTTGAGCCAGCGGCGCAAACCAGAATCCCAGATTAAAAATGAAATGCATTCCTATGTTTCCTAAGAAAGGCGATGACGCCACCGCCAACATGTTCGGGAGAGAATTCATCGGGAGCGCTCCGGCTAAGAAAAAGGGCGCGTAAACCGTCGCCGCGTAAATGAGGAGGAGGCCCGCTATTCGAGGCCCCGCCTTCCACCAGGTGAACTCCCCGCGTTTATTGGTGTTGTCGTGTTTCTTAAATATGAACACCGCGAAGGGCTCCAATGGGTTTTGCCACTGCCATGTCAAGAGTGAATAAATCAAAATGAAAATTGAAAAAACGGGCAGCATGAGGATTAAAGGCATCTCCATCCACGGAGTGGCCAGGAGCGGCGCCAGAAACCGGGGCGGCACCCGCCAACCTCGGGCGGCAAACATCTCATCCACCTTTTTGACGGTATCAATTGAGGCCAGAGGACCTCTCCCTTGGCGAGGCTCTTGTGAATGGTTTCTTTGTTTCGCTGAATTGAGTGAAGACTCCCCCGCCACCTGAGAAAGAATCTCTTTAAGTTCCTCGGAAAGAATGCCTTTAATTAAAATTCGATCGGGCTTTTGGGCGCTTCTTAGGGAATCCAGGATTTCCTCTTCCGGTTTGCCGGACAAAAAGACAAAAGGAATTTCCATTGATCGAGTTTCTTCGAATAGGCGGAGCCCCCCCATTTCTGATGATGGTTTCCCCATATCCCAATCAGAGAGAATGAGGTCAAACTGATTGTCACGCTTTAAAACTTCCAAAGCCTCCTGGGCATTGGAACAATGCACGACCTCGAAATTTTCAGAAAGAAGACGTGAATTAACAAATGCCACCGGTTCTTGATCTTCGGCGTATAAAATCCTGAAACGGGCCGGAGCAGGGCGGGCATTAATCATCCCCAAAAGGGTCAGGACTGCCATCAAAGATAAAATTCCTCGGAGAGAGAAAGTGTGCGGCGTCAGAAACGCAAAATGATCTGGCTTTAACAAAGCCCAGCCGGCCCCCATGGCGACCCCCACTTCCACGGCCATAATTTTACGCTGGGGAGAGATTTTCACCGTCCAAATTTCCCGGCCAAACCGGCGAATGGATAAGGCTTTGGAATAAGAAAATTGGCTGGCCGCCGCCACGGCCAAAAGAAGTTTTTTTATGGCCAAGGAAACCGGCCAAACCTTAGGGGGGACGCAAAATTTTTCTCCGTCTAATATCCGATCCAAGGGAGTTCTTTCCTGGGTGAAAATAGAAAGGTAGTTGGCGCCTGTTTCATCCGGGAGATTGGAAATCTTGGGCACCACGGTGATAACCTCAAAGCCGTTTTCTTGGGCCCAACGGCCAATGCCGGCGGAATGGAATCCCCCCGTCACCAATACAGACACCTGGGATTTTTGATCATTAATCGCCCGCAACAGATTTTGTCCCATCGCGTTATCGCGCGCCTCGGCAGCCACATAAAATTTTTCAAAAGCAGCCAATGGGGAATTTTTGGGGGCCAATCCCCCTTCCGAATATTCATTCCACTCTTCGCTGGTCATGGAAAAATTGAGGAGTTTCAAAGTTAAAAAATGCCGCCTCGATGCGTCCAACAGGGTCCTTTCTTCTTTCCGGCGGACCAAACCCTGGAAAATCAGTTTTTCTCTCTGACTTATTTCCCTTAATAAATCCTCTCCGTTTAATTTCTCTGTTAATGACACATAATCCAAATAACGCCGGAGTTGTGGATAAGAATCAAAATTGAGTCGAAACTTCCGGCATAGCTCAGCCAATTGCTCGTAGAACCAACCCTGGTTTAGTTCCCCTCGATGCAAAGCCTGCGCCCAGGCAAAAATCTGAGACCGGCTATTTTCGTCCAGCTTCTTAAGTAATTCCGCGATGACAAGATTTCTCTCCCTCTCGATTTTCCCCAAGTCCAGCGTCGACTCTAAGTTTGAAGAGTCCACAAAAAGAGCGACGGCCGGAAATTTGGGCAAATCCAATCCGCGGGACGGCGCTAAATTTTCTGTTTCGGCCAGATATGTTTGGAGGCTTAAGGTTCGATTTTCTTTGGCTTTCACAAGCCGGTCCATTTCTAAAAGGGCGGGACTAAAAACCGATAGTTTCTCTTGGGCCAATTCTTTTTCTTTAAGCTCCCACAGCAATTTTTGGGATTGGAAAAGCGGCGCGGAATCCTTGTAAGCCTCGACGTTCATCTTATAAAGCAGCGGGTCATCGACTCCCACGAAGGCAGGGGACGGTTTCCCATAGGTGAATCCGGATAAAACCGCGCCCGATATCTTGTTCTTCTTAAATAGAAACTCCCCCACCATTCCCACCGCTTCTTGCTGAGGGAATTTTTGGAAAGGAAGAAGGTCTATGGGGCCAAAGGCCCCTTCCAACGAGTCCGTAGAAAAAGTCAACTTGGCTCTATCCTTTCTTCCGGACTCAAATTTTTTAATTTAATTTCAATTGATCATATCGAATTCGTTTCAGTTTACGTCGCTTTGTTCCTCTTTTTCATCTTTTCCTCAATAAATTCAACATCTTAACCTGT
>JAKLIS010000124.1 GCA_022709485.1 Elusimicrobiota bacterium
CTCGGCCCTTTCTTTCTTCCATGCTCCCGCCCACGGCGCGGGCGAACCCGGCGGCTTCATGCAGTGGGGCGCCGGGGCGCGGTCTCTCGCCATGGGGCGCGCGTTCCTCGCAGTCAGCGACGACGCCAGCGCGCCCTATTGGAATCCCGCGGCCATGACCCAAATTCAACGGAAAGAATTGATGTATCAGCAAGCCACCTTATTTGAGCAAACCTCCTTATCTTATATCAGCTACGTCAATCCAACGACAAAAGCCGGCGTGTGGGGAGTGAGCATGACGAAATTGGATTCAGGCGGATTCGATAAAGTGTCCGTCACGGTTGACCCGACCTCGCCCCCCGATGATCCCAACTACCTCTCCATTGAGAAAATCGGGAGTTTTAATGTGTCCCAGCAAGCCATGACATTTGCCTATGGAATGCCGGTCACCAATAAATTAGCCGTGGGGGTTTCCGCCAGCAAAATATCCAACTCGGTGGATACTTTTTCTCAATCCTTTTTAGCCGTTAACGCATCGATGTTTACCAGGATTTCGACCAATTACAGAATGGGTTTTGTCATCCAGAACGCGGTGACCCAGGCGCCGTCCAATTCTGATGACCGCCTTCCCCTCAGCGTCAAATTTGGAAACGCGTTCTCCCTGATGAGGAACCGAATTATTGTCGCGGCTGATTTGAACAATACACGCGGGTCTGGAATGGGTTGGAATCTCGGAACAGAATATTGGGCCACCCAAAAAGTCGCCCTCCGGTTGGGACTTGAAAACAAAGGCGGAGAAATGACCGAAACCACCGCCGGCCTTGGATTTAAGTTCAGCAAAATAAATTTGGATTTTGCCGTCGGGATGAGCGAACTGGGGATGTCTCAGAGAATTTCGATGGCATGGAAATTCGGACGGACCGCCTCCCAAGACCGCGAGAAAGAAGTGGAGCGATTGGTGAGAAGCGGAAACGCCGCTTTCGCCCAAGGAAATTACGCTCAAGCGGTGGCGAGACTTGAAGCGGCGGCTCAAATAGATCCGTCGAATAAACAAATTAAAGGCATGATTGAAAAATTAAGCGCCATCGCGGGATCTATCCCGGCCGCCACCGGCGACGGTGAGGTGGACCGCCTGGTCCGTCAAGGAGTGGGCGCCTACGTGAATGGAGACATGACCACGGCCTACGACTCTCTGAGAACCGCGTACGAGAAAAATCCGTCCAACCAACGCCTCATGAATTTCACCAATCGCGTGGCGCGCGTCGCGGGCCAGCCCTTGGTGGAGCCGCCGCGCACCTCCGTGTCCGGGGCCCGGTGGACCCTCATCGACCAAAAACTGCACGACGCTTTGACCTCGATTTACGAGGGACGGTATGACGTGTCCATCAACAAATGCGAAGAGGTGTTGAGAATCGATCCCTCCAATGTGACGGCCATCGGCCGCATGGGCGCCTCATTCTTCCTCTTGGGCGAAAAAGATAAAGCCATCAAGCTCTGGAAGAGAGCGCTGGAACTGGAGCCGAACAACAAGACCGCCATCGAGTACTTGAAACAATTGGGGGCGGAGTAATGAAAACCTTTAAGAATGTGCCAAGTTCCTGGTGCCTGGTGCCTGGTGGTGTTACCGATAAATTCTTGTTTTTACTAGGAACTAGGCACCAGGAACTAGGCACATTGTTTTCTTTGATGAAACGGGTTTACCTGGAACCTTCCCAAATTAGTTTCCAATTCTCCGTGGAAAGGAGCAGTTTTGGCCTCTATACTTTAAACAGAGGGCGTGCGCCTAAATGAGAAACTTTAAATACACATTTCTTTTAGTCCCATTTTTAATTTTGGCCGGGGCTTCTATTGGAAAAGCGGAAGCCAACGCCCCTGATCCCATGGTGTTGGAACAAGAGGGACGACTAAAGGCGGACACGGAATCCAAATCCCAGGCCATCTGTGACAGCATTTTCGGGCGCGGGCTCTCGAGCGTTTTGGTCAACGTGGAATTGGGATTGGAGAGCGTCAAAAAAGGGGGGGCCGCTTTAAATCGAAAGATGGATTCAAAAGGCGGTTTAAGTGATGACAATTTTATTCTTCCCTGGGTCCCGGCCCCGAAATCGGTCACCAAAGAAGAAGTTCCCAAAGACGCCAACGTGGAAACCCAAGCCGCCCAGCAGGAAACCGTCGACGTCAAAACGGTTTTGAAAAGATTTGACATAACCGTGGTCCATGACGACTCGATACCTGAAGACCGGGTCGCCATGGCCAAAGATACTTTGGCCTCCACATTTGATCGGTACCGGGGCATTTTGAAACTGTTTTTCCGTCCCACTCGGTTTATGAGGGAGGGCGGCGTGGACCCCAAGCAGGTGGTGACAAAGAATTTCTTGGATTCTCTTAATTTGAAAACGATTCTTTTGCTTCTTTTACTTATCTCCGGGGCCTTGGCGGTTTTTCAGCTGCTCAAATTTTTATTTGGCCCGCTGTCGGAGTTCATGAAGAACTATATCGACGGCATGAAGGAGCAGTCTAAGTCCAAGGTAGAAATGGAAAACAAAAGCGAAACGGAAAATGAGACGGATGAAAGCTCGGAAGAAGAAAATTTGGAGGGCGAGCAGCAACTAACCGAAGAGGAGTTAGCCGCGCTCGAAAACCAGGAGGCTCTTATGGAAAAATTTGTGCCGTTCACTTACATCAATGACGAGAACGTCAAGCAATTGGCGTTTCTCCTTCATCATGAGGAACCATGGGTCGTCGCCATGGTTCTCTCTTATTTGTCCGGCGATCACGCCTTTAAAGTCATGCAGGCTTTGCCGGCGGAACTTCAGGCCAAGGTCGCTTTGGAAACAGCCATGTATCGGCAGACATCACTGGAACAGGTGAGGGCCATCGATCAAGACATCAAGGAGAAGATTGATTTTGTGGTGGGCGGCCTTGAGAAATTGGTGGGAATCCTGGAAAGCTCGGATCGGTTTGCCCGAGAAAACATCCTGGAATATTTGAAAAACGAGAAGCCGGGAATTTATGAAAAGGTCCGGGAGCGGATTCTCTTGTTTGAAGACATCGCCAAATTCCCGCGAATGGCCATGCAGGCGGTGGTAAGAGAGCTCAAAACCGAAGATTTGGCCAAAGCCCTTCGGGACACGAGCCCCGAGCTTCAGCAGAACTTTTTCGAAAACATGTCCCAGGGAGCGGTCACTCTCTTAAAAGAAGAAATGGAATACGGGCCTCCCGTCACCCCGGACCAGATCGAAGAAGAGCGCCGGAAGATTATTGATTTCATTAAGCAGCTCGAGACCGATGGAAAAATCGCGTTTCGGCAGAAAGGAAACACCGCGTCTTTAACGGGAGAAGAGATCGGGTCCGATATGGGTTCGCTTAAACTGGATACCATCTTGGGCGCCGGCGCAGTGGTCGATCCCCAAGCCGCTATGGAAGCCTTTAACGCCGGCGTGGCCGCGACGGAAGCCAATGACCTGGCGGGCGCTTTACAGCAGTTTGAAGTTGCCGTCCAGTTAGATCCAACAAGCCTTGCGGCGCATCAAAGTTTGGCCAATACTTATTATGGGCTGGGCCGTTATGAAGAGGCCATCCGGGAGTTTGATGCCGTGCTTCAAATTGAGCCCAATGAGGAATTGAAGACGTGGGTCGAACAATTGCGGGCGAGCCTCTCTACGCCCGCGTCTTAAATGAAAGAAATGAGTCTGGGGTTTACAGAGATCAATTAAAAGGAACCGTGAGTGAAGGATTTTGAAGACCTGCAGAAAAAGTTTAGCCGGTTGAGCCGGTGGCTCGGGCGTTCTGAAAAGATCGTCGAAAAAGAATTAAATGCCGCCGATTCCGCCTTGCGGATTTTAAACGAGGAATTTGAGTCCGAAAAAAATAAGGTCCAATCCGACTGGGCTGCCCGCGAAGACCAAATCCGGGCGGAGTTGGACGAAGCGGGAAAAGATTTTTCGCAAAAAAAATACAAACTGGAAAAAGAAACCTCCATCGCAAAAAATGATGTCTCCCGCCTGGAACAAGATCAACAAAAACTGGTGGAACGCCTGAACAGGGAACTTGAACAAATCAGCGAAGAAAAGCACCAATACCAGGTCAATCAAGAAAAGCAACGAAACGCTCTCATGGATGTTTTTCATCAACAGCGCGCCCATTTGTTAACCAACCGGGAAAAACTCATCAACCGCTGGCGCGATCTGGAAGAAAACTTAAAAAGTTCGCGGCAGCGCTATGACAGCGAAATTAACCAAATTCACGAAGGCAATTCTCAAAAATTGGAGTCTTTGCGCCTTCAGTTGGAGGCCAAGGAAGAAGGATGGGCGCTTTCGCTGGAGGCCATGCAAAAAAATCTGGATTCCCTTTTGGCCGAAAAATCAGGCCTGGAAAAAAGCCTGGTTTCCCTTCGGGATGAAAAGGAGAAAGAAGTTGATGCGGCCAAAAGGACGCTAATTCTTTCAAGAGAACAGCTGGATGTGGATAAGGCCACATTGATTGAGAAAGCCGAGGAAGATCAAAGAAAATGTGAGAAGGAAGTCCAGGAGATGGGGACCAAAGTCGAAGCGCTGGAGAAAGAGCTTCAGGATCTCATTATCAGTCAGGAACACAAAAAGCGCGACGCTGAAGAAACCTTTGAAAAAGAGGAAAACCTTTTAAAAGAAACCTTGAAAAGCGAAGCGGACAAGCGGGATTTTGAGCAGAAAGTTTTTGAACAGGAGAAGATCACGCGGGAAAAAGAAATCGCTCGGCTAAAGGACGAGTTCGAACAGAAGAAATGGCATTGGGAAAATCAGATTCGAACCCTACTGATGCAGAAAAGCGTCCAGGAGGCCGAATTTGACAATGAAAGAATGCGGACTGACCGGGAAGCCCGTGTATTGTTTAGGAATTTGGAAGCCAAACGGGACGAACTAAAACAGCGTTTGAGCGAACTAAAGGCCAAATATGACGCGGTTGACTCAAATTCTAAAAAGGAACTGGAGCTGATTGAACAGAGATGGAATTGGCGCAAAAACCGGCTGTGGACCATGTGGCAGGAACGGCTCGACACCCTTAAGAAGGAGCGGATGGTCGTCAACGAACAAATGGAGGCCCTATTGGCCTTTTACGCCAATGAACAGAAGGAAAAGGCTGAGATCGAAAAGAGGGAACAAAAGAAACTTGAAGATTTGCAGGAATTCGTGTTGCACGCCCAGGCCAATGAGAACGCGAAAAAGAAACAAAAGGAAATTAAGGCAAACACTCAGAAAGTTGTTATTAAAGAAATTCGTTTTGGTCCCAATACCGACGAGCATGATTACAACTTTAAATTAAAACATG
>JAKLIS010000125.1 GCA_022709485.1 Elusimicrobiota bacterium
AGTGAAAGCCAACCCGTTTAGCCGATATATGGCGGAAGTGCTGGATTTGATCACGGCTGTCCGAGAGGAGGCTTTGACTCTCTCCGCCGGAGGATCATCTAAAAACATGATTATTGAGAAAGAAAATGGTTTGGTGAAAGCCTGGGTTTCTAATCTGGATACTGAACGTTGCGCGAGCGAGGCCATGAGAAGGAAGGATTCCACCAAACCTCGCGGACTGGGGAATTTTGTGGTGGTAACTTTAACCAATTTCCCTTATCCGAATATTATAAATGGTAATCCCGCGAAACCAAACAACCGGTACAAGCCCGATCCGGTTCAGACCCCAAGCGCGCTTCAATTTTTTGTCCCTCCTCAGGTTCCCTATTTATATTTTTTCAACAACAGCGTGGGGCAGAGGATTGTTGCCGGTTTGGCTCAAGCCGCCCAAGGGGCGAAAACGCAAGCCAACCAAACCAACAAAGATTCGCGGGCCTTGCTCGCTCAGGCGGCCACAGACGCGGGGACAACCGGGGCGGAGTTTGAGGCTTCAAAACAATCCATCATCAATCAGATGGTGATGAAGCAAAATGAAATTTACGCCCGCTATAATCAGGAAGTGGCGGAACTCACCGCTCAAGGATCTTCTTTGTCCGCAGATTTGGCCATTCGCCAGGGATCCGATATCCGTCCTATCCAAGTGAACGTTTCCCGTCAAGAAGCCAAATTGACGTTTCCCGCCCGAGCAACTGTGTTTAACACAGAAACGCCTGTTTATGGGGATTTGCCCATGCCTTATGAGGGGCAAACCGCGGAAATTTTCGCAAGACCTTCTTACGCCGATTGGATCAAATGGACGGATCCCCGATTCGAATTGTTGGACCTCGATAAGGTCACTCCAAATGCAGATGAAGACTTTTCAAGAAAAGTCACTATTACAACGCCTTTGACTGAAGAAGACATTGTGAGAGCCTGGCTCGATGTGATGGAAGGCTATTTAAGATTTCGGATTGATAAAGTGACGGCGGTGGCGGGGGCGGCGGCAAATAAAGATCCTATAGTTGAAAAGAAACGTCTCTCCCTTGAATACGATTTGGCTCTATTGAGAGATGCCAAACGAAACGGCGGCGTGATTGGCAGACATCAAACTGCCAAGACGTATCTCGAATTGTCTAAAGAGTTGGGAATTGAAATCAAACAATTCTTTCCGTTTAATGGGACCGATGTCGAAGCCATGGAAGATATGCTGGTTCGCTATCAACGATTTCATCATGGGTTGCCCAGAGATTTGTCTTGGCTTGAAAATTGGGTTTATAAAATGGCCCAAGATAAATCGAGATCGATTGTGAATAGGCGTTTTCTGTTATCAACGCAGCTTCGCCATCATATTTTGGATGAAATAAAAGAATTTTGCACGGCAAAATCCATGCGGCGCATTCAAGAAGCGCATAAGAATCATTTAATGTTCGCGCGCGCGCATCCTGAAATTCCTCTTGACGAATTGTCTTCGCGGCACCGCAGAGAAATGGATACTATTCGAGAAGAAACTATCAAAGCCATTGTTGTGGCCAAAGAGGAGATGGAAGCGGCGGTTGAAAAAGAATTGGATGTGTTGATGGAAAGGGTGGGACGCGGGCAAAGATTGGGTGAAGCTGACGGACAAGCGGTTGTTAAAAAAATTATTGACAAATCAAATTTTGACGACACGGAGCAAGCCAAAATCCAATTTCAGAGGTTTTTAAACCAGATTAAAATCAACGGCGCCACCGCCATAGAGAAGAGCAACCATCGTGAGGAGCTGAGTGAGAAAGAAAAAAAGATTGTAACCCTCATGAGAAGAATCGATTTTGCCACTTTCAATGATTTTGACAAAGTCGATCCCATCATCCCTCAATATTTTTGGGTGATCTATTACTTGAACCTTTCCTATCACGAATCTCAAGTCAAAGCCATTCAAGCCGATAGTCGGGATTTGGAAAAGCGGTATATAAAAGACACCCGCGAACAAAATGGAAGGGGACCGTTAGGCCTTGCCATTGGAGTGAACCGAAGTTCGTTAGAAAATGCGCAGGCAAATTTGAGATCCAAGCAACGCGGATTAGAAAAAGCCAAAGTGGAAAAAAGGCAAAGAATTTTGGGGCTCACATCTCCTCCCTCTCGCTATGGAAATAGAAATGGGAAAGGACGGGGCGGGGCTTGGTCTATAAATCCAATTTACTGGCGGTTCGCTTTTATCGAAACTCCCTTGGTGTTTGCATTGGCCTCATGGGCGGTTCAAGGCGCTCTTAATTTGGGATCCGATGTTCTCTTCGCGGGCTCTTTATGGTTTTTGGCTCCTGTCTTGTTCAAATTGGGGCATCAAATTGATAATCCGGATTACCTTGCGTCCAAGGATTATCACTTTCTCTTTCGCGGCAAAATTTTAATTTCAGCTTTGGGATGGGCGTGGACCGTTACGAATGCCGATTTTCTGCTTCTTGTGTTGACGGCCGCCATCTTGGTTCTGACCGTCCGCCATGCCTGGGTGCAGTGGACCACCGCCCCGGGAAAAGCGACTGAAAAAAAGGCCGTTGAATTTGAGGAATCGCTGGTGGAGAATCCGGCCAAAGTTGGTGAAGTTTTGGAGGAGGCGCGTGAACTGGCGTCTAATTTACCGGAATCCCCAGCCATTACAGATAAAGATCTCAAAGGGCCGAAATGGGAATTTGTCCGAGCTTTCTTAAATTCGACTTCCGAAAACCCGGAGGCGGTGACGCATGTCATCGATTTGGCATCCTCGGAAAATTTGAAGGACGATTTGAGGGATTTGCTGAGTACCATTCACGCGGTCAATTCCATGCGTGCTCGCAGAGGGGACAAAATCAAGGAAACCATGTATGTTATTTTAGAAACAGATCCCGATCGATATTCTCAGATCGAGTTGGAGTTAAATAATTCCGGACTTCCCGAAATTGTTTCAAAATTTGTTAAAGCGAAACTTATCCCTTCTCATGTGGTTGATTTGCCGGTTTTAATTAAAATTTTGTCTGAGCATGAAGCTGAGCCCGGGATCGCCCCTGACCAAAAGATCAATATGCTTTTATCCGGTGATTTGTATGATTCCGCTGTTTCTCAACAACTGCCCGATGCTTGGAGAAAGGTGGTTTTCATCAACAGGTTAGATTGGGGGGAAGGCGGGCAATTTGATTTGGCGCGCCTTTTGATTTCTTTCTATTTTCCGTCTGCGGAAGAAAATTGGTTGAAGGGAATTCTTGCTCAATTTGGGTCTGTTCTCACTTTCCAAAACGAAGTTAACGAACTCGTAAAAAGGATGGCTTAACTCCTCCCAGTCTTCACCTGGGGACCGAAATTACCGCCGATTTTGAAACCAAACGACCAGCGCTGCCAGTGCCAAAATCAACGAATCCCGTCCGAAGATGATCCATGTGGCCGGTGAACCGCCGGCCTCAAAACATCCGCAGGCCACATTCAACCCACGAATTAATGCTGAAGCGACGGCAATTTGAAAAGTGATTATCATTAGAAGGATCAAAATCGCCCCCCCTTTCGTCCCTCTATTTATAATGAGCGCACCGCCGCATAAAAATTGTACCCAGGGGAGAATAATGGCCACCGGATTAATAATCCAACCCGGCAGGATCTGATAGTTGAAGACAGAATGGGCAAAATCGGCGGGGGTGACAATTTTATAAATGCTGGATCCCAATATAATGGCGCCCAAAGTAAGTCGTAGAATGATGAAGAGCCATTTTTTCAATTGATCTTCTCCGATTTTTCAAGGGGAAGCCCCGCTTTTTGCCATTCCGGGAAGCCCCCGTAAAAAATCCTCACTGAAGTGTAACCCGTTTTCTGCATATCCCGCCCCAAAAAGAAACTGGATTCACACGTCACGCCTTCGCAATAGATAATGATGGGCGTGTCGGCGGGAACATCTCCCAGCACGTTGGCGGCTTTGGCCTCGTATTCATAATAAGGAAGGTTGCGCGCGCCGGGGATATGGCCTTCTTTAAATAACTCAGACTCCCGCGCGTCCAGAATCAAAGCTTTTTTCTGAGAATGGGCTGAGATGGTTTCTTGAAGGCTGATAAACCCGGGATCGCCCGGTTTGGCCATCAACTTGTAAGCTTGTTCGGCCGGCATGGAGGCGTCTGGCCAAGACCCCATCCAATGAATTCCTCGGGGCGCCAACTGGCGGAGGGCTCCCAGGCCGATGGAAAGTGCAATGATGACGAGGGCTTGTTTAATCAAATTATTTTTTGGGGGTGGGGGCGGGCGGCGCGGTGCCTTGCGGCGGCTTAAATTCCGGAGCGACGGGTCCCGTTTGAATGGCGACGGTTAAGCGTTGAAGAAATTCTCCGCTTTGCGCTTCAAATGTTGCGGAAGTAATCCGTTCGATTTCAAGAGAGCCTTTCACTTTGACGGATAATTCCGCTTTGCCGCCGGCCGGGATTTTGTTGGATTTTAAATCAAGGTCCGCCCAATTGGCCGGTTTTTGAACTATGACCAATTCCACCTCTTTATCAAGCGTGTTTTGAATGGCCAATATTTCTCTATCTTTTCCATCGGGAACAAACCGGGCAATTCCGCTTCCCAAGGGAAAAATCTTTGCGTTCGGGTTTCGGACATGTCCTGTCACCATGACTTCGATTTCTTCGCCATGGTCCCCTGTTTTAAGCGTTGCGGGTTTATGAAACGCCATCCCTTCAAACCCGCGTGTATTAAAAGTGAGGCCGATTCTGGTTTCGTCGTCCGAGGCCAGCGTTTCCGGCGTAAATTGGGGGGCGGTACAGCCGCACGTGGGTCTAAAAGATTCCAGTTCAACAGGGGTTTGGCTCTGATTTTTTATGACAAAATCGCAGGACACCTTGGCGTTGACGGGGCACCATCCAAAATCAAAAACGGATGGAGAGGCAATCAGTTTGGCCGCTTGAATTCCACCGGCGATCAAAATGCCAATGGTTAGACCGATGATAATCCGAATAAATTTATATTCTGATAATTGACTGAGCTTCATGTTAAACCTCTCAAATTATTAGTAAAGCAGGAAAGATGCCGCTTTTTTCTGAAAGTTTTCAGCAACTTTATCATATTGCCGTAGAAGGTCTTCAAGAGGCATTTGACCGTCCAGGGCGTCTCTCAGTTTTCGGGACCCTGTGACTACGCGGATTTCTTCCCAGTCAGGTTTAAAATCGCCGGGATATTTATGGATTAAATAGCGAAATGCCTCCATGAAAATTTTAAAGGGCCGAATCGCGTTTCGATCTGTGATGGATATCCGG
>JAKLIS010000126.1 GCA_022709485.1 Elusimicrobiota bacterium
TCTCCCTTTGCAAGTCAAAGCGATTTTGTTAGATTTCAATTATTTGGAACAAATGAAATTAATTTTAAACTGGATAAAATTTTAGAGGCATTAAAAAATGGAAAAAAATGAAATGATGCCCGCTATCCCGACGACCAGACGAGAATAAGCTTGGTCTCTGAACGCAAACATGGCGGACATTGACAAAATGGTGCCGGCAAAAGCGCTTCGGCCCAACAGGAGGAATTCATCTAACGCGTTTAAATTCAGCCTTTTATACGCGTCCTGCCAATACAGAACGGCTCCCCAAATTATAAGGACAATGGGTAAAATCTGAAGGTAAAGATCAACAGCCGGAATGCCTTTGTTGACAGGGAAGGTTTCGACAATGGGAAAAAAATGAAATCGCAGGTAATACGCCAAGAGGAATGATGTTGTGACAAGTGACAAGTCTGCCGCCAGAAGGGCGACGCGGGTCAACACCGCCTTGACGTCTTTCAAACCAAAAAGTCCCATAGAGGGGTGCTTCTACTAAATCTAGTATCCGATGTCGATGACGACCCCATCTTTGCGAAAATAATTAAGGCACTTGATTATTTTTTGTTATGCTTCGAACGGAAACAAGGGTATTTGACCTTGTTAAAAATAATGGCGAGGCGGAATCAAAATTTTGAATTTGTTTGTGTTTAATTCTAGAACCGGAAGCCGTTTCATCTTCTATTGGGCTGTGGCGGCTTTGTTTACCATTCTGGTTTTTCCCTTCTATTTTCTTCCCCACTGGTCGGTTGTTCTTTTTGGCCGTACCAGCCCCATCCACCATATTATTTTTTCCGTCATCGGGATATTTTTCTCTATTTTCGTAATCCTTGAGATCTACCAAACGAAAAAAATTCCGATTTTCATTTCGTATTCCATCGGATTTTGCGTGGCTTTATTCATTTCCTCCTGGGCGGCGGATCTTTACCGAGCCAATGCGATGAAGGTCGCTTTTGGAATTATTTCACGAGGAATTGTTCCCGGAATGATTTTTTATTATTTGACGAAGTATCATAAATGGGAGGAAAAGGGGCTGGCATGCATAATCGTCGGAGTGGGCTATGTGGCTTTCGGGGCTATTTGGGAGGTCCTAACGGGCAAATTCCTTTTTTTCGAAAGAAATCCGCCAGAACCTGAATGGTTCATATTCCAGCCGTCATGGGGAATTGCCACGGGAACCGTGGGACTCCCTTTGATATTGGCGGTCCTGATGAATTTGGTTTTTCCCTTCTGCGTGTATAAGCTAAATAAATCCCCTAAAGTGATATATCCGATAGCCTTGTTTCTTCTTTTTACGGCGATCGGCCTCAGTTTTCGGAGGACAGGGTGGTTCTTCTCTCTGGTGGGTGCTATCTTAATATTGCTTCTTATAAAACCAAAGCGCCGGTTTGTCTTGACTTTATTTATTATCATCCTGCTCAATCTCAGCCTCCTTTTTATTCCATCGTACCGGTCTAATTTTTTTAGTCGGTTCGATATGCACAAAACTTTCGAAGAGATAAAAGTCGGCCATCGCGCGCGGGCGCTTAAAGTCGCCACCAAAATATTTTTGCAGCATCCCTTAACGGGCATTGGAATCGGGAATTACGGAAAAATTCATGAACAGTACAGCGGACATTCTCCCCGAATTTTAACGCCCGATAATCAGCTTTTAAGATTTCTTTCGGAAGGCGGATTATTGACACTTGGGGCTTTCATGGCATTGTGGGGCTTCCTTGGATTGCAACTATTTAAATATCGGAGAGATCCTTTCGTTTGGTTTGCCGGGGTCAGCTTTATTCTTTTTTCATGCAATCTTCTTTTTTCCGATGTTTTGTATTTCCCCCCCCTTTCGATGACATTTTGGGCTTTGTTTGGAATGTGCATCGGCCGCATTGACAGAATGAAATCCAATGCCTAAAGTTTCCATTATCCTTCCCCTTTATAACGGTGAGAATCATGTTTTAGAAACATTGGATCGCTTGCTGGGGCAATCTTTCACGGATTTCGAATTGATTGTCGTCGACGACCAATCAACTGACCAAAGTCCCCGGCTTATTAAGGGAAAAAATGATCCGAGGATTCGGCTGTTCCCCATACCTCATGCCGGAACCGTCGGGGCGCGCGTCCATGGATTGGAAAAATCAACCGGGGAATTTATTTCTTTTTGCGATCAAGACGATCTCTGGACAATGGATAAATTGCAAATTCAATTGCGCGAAATTGGCGACGCCGATCTGATTTATTCGGACGCCTGGATTCTGGAAAGTGGTCAACGCGTGGAATTGTATTCAAAATGGCTCAAGTCAGAACCTATCTCCGGAGGGAAAAAAAATGTCGAGGGCCCCTTATTTAGAAAAAATCCCATCCCCAATTCAACCGTCCTATTCAAAAGAAAATGGATATCGGTCCTGAAAGATATTATTGTCGATCCATCGGTTTGTTTAGATTTAGATTATTCCCTTTGGCTTGAAATGGTGGCTCAGGGGGCCGCCGTTAAATTTTTAGAAGAGCCTCTCATGGAATACCGGATTCATGAAGCCCAACAGTCAATGAACACTCTTCACGGCCGACGTTGGCGGGAATTTGTCCATCGAAAGTTCTTGGATCAACATTCTGAATTTAAACGGAATTACCCATTCCTCGTCAGGCGTGAAAGATTTATGAGCAACGCGGGGCTATTTGTTTCCAACCTGAAAGAAGGACATCCGGGACCGGCTTTTGCTTCTTTCATGGGAGCGATTCGCGGCCTGGCTTTGGGCCACTGATAACGGGAGTTTTGAATCCATGACCTATCATGTCTGCTTGGCGATCGATGGTTCCTTTGTCGGCGGTGGTCAACGCCACGTCCTTGATTTGGCGCGCGATCTAAAAAAAAACGGATTATCCGTCACCGTTTTTACTTCTGAAAAAGGCGCCTTTTCCATTTTCCTCGAAAAAAACGCTATACCTTATCGAATTATTCCCATGGGAAAATTTCCGGCGCCTTGGCGGCTCCCCGCTTGGAAAACAGCGCTAAGGGAACTCAACCCCGACCTTTTACATCTTCACGGGGGCATGGCGGGTTTTTGGGGTTTATGGGCGTCCGGCGGAAATCCTCCATACAAAATCGTCTACACGATCCATGGCGTCCATTACATTCACCAGCCTTTTTTCTTGTACCGATGGGTCCGATGGTTTCTGGATTTACTTTTAAAAAATCGGGCTGACCGCGTTATTTGCGTGTCCGAGCATGATGCCGGATGGGTCCGTAAATTAAAAATCGCCGATCCCGAAAAAATAAGAGTCATTCACAACGGGATTAATATTTTGCCCATGCCGGACACCCCTTCTTCGATTTCGTCCGTGGTTCTTCCCCCCGACGCTTTTGTCGTTGTCGTCATCGGGCGGTTGTCATTCGAGAAAGGGCAGCGCTATGCCATTGAGGCGATGTCCCAGCTCGTAAAAAAGCATCCCTCTATCCATCTATTAATTGTCGGAGATGGAGAAGAAAAACCTTCTCTGGAAAAACGAGTCGAACGATTAAATCTAAAAAACAACGTTCACTTTCTTGGGTTTCGGCGAGACGTCCCTTCCATCCTTGGTTTCGCGGATTTGAATTTTATGCCTTCTTTATGGGAAGGCCTGCCGCTTTCCCTTCTTGAGGCCATGGCCGGGGGTTTGCCGTCGGTGGCCACCCGAGTGGGAGGGGTCCCTGAAATTGTTCAAGATGGGGTGGAGGCGATTCTTGTTCCCCCTAAAAATCCGGGGCAGATGGCCAAAGCCATTGAGCGACTTTATTTGGATTCGGAATTTAGATCCCAAATGGGTTTATCTGCCAGAAGGAAAGCGCAGTCATTTGAGCAATCCAAAAGTTATGCTCGCACGCGGGAAATTTACAAAGACCTTTTAAATCAATGATGAAACGATATTTTGATTTTCTTATTGGCATTCCCCTCGTTTTATTTTTTTCTTTTTTTAAAGGAAAAAATAGGCTCTCTCAGAACCCCGTCGATAAGATTTTGGTCATTAAATTGGCTGCCGCGGGCGATACCATATTACTCATCCCTCTTTTCAGGAATTTGAGGGAAGCCTATCCCGAATTAAAAATCCATTGGATGGTGTCCCCTATAAACCAAGCGATTGCCGCCACCGTCCCTTATATCGATAAATTGATTATCCTTCCGAACACCCGGCCGGCCAGTTTGCTAAAGATAATTTGGAATTTACGGAAGGAAAAATATGATTTGGTGGTCGATTTGGAACAGTGGTCCCGTGGAACGGCCGTCATCAGTTTTATGACGGGAACACCCGATCGGCTGGGATTTGATACTCCGGGGCAACACCGATCGGCGCTTTTCACGGAAAGTGTTGAAAAAATGGGGTCTCAGCATGAAATTTTCAATTTTTTTGACGTATTTTCTCTTAGGTTTAATTTGATAAAAGAATTAGCCCTTGAATTATGGGAAACAGAAAGCGGGAGGGCACAGTGGAACCAAATTCAATCAGAATTCAATTTAAATTCAGAAAAGACTTTGAAAAGGCCACTTCGTGTTCTTTTTCATCCCGGTTGCGGCGCCGATGGACGCCCGCGAGAATGGCCGCTTGCCAATTACGCGGTTTTGGGCCATTGGTTGAAAAAGAATTTGAATGCGGAGATTTTTCTTTCATCGGGGCCGGAAGAAAAATTGAAGACCGCCCAATTGAACTCTCTTCTTCAAAATAAAGCGGTGGACTTGGGAGGCAAATTGGGGTGGGAGGGAACCATCTCAATGGTAAGGGATATGGATTTGGTTGTCTCTGGAAACACCGGGATCATGCATGTGGCGGCGGCGTTAAAGAAGCCCCAAGTGGCCCTCCACGGTCCTACAAACCCCAAGCTTTGGGGACCATTGAATCCCAACGCTCGAATCATTCAATCTTCGTGCCCCAAGTGCCCTTGCTTAAATTTAGGTTTTGAATACCACTCTAAGAATCAGTCCTGCATGGCCAAAATTGAGATCGAAACAGTAAAAAAAGCCATTCAGGATCTTATCCCCTAACCATTCGTCGTCCCGAGAGGTCTCTGCTCGGGATCTCCCGGGGTTTTCGTCACCCTGAGATGTCTTTGCTCGGGACCTCCCGAGGTTTTCGTCGCCCTGAGATGTCTCTGCTCAGGGCCGTGCCGAGCAGAAAATTCTCGTGCCGAGCAGAAAATTCTCGTGCCGAGCAGAAAATTCTCGTGCCGAGCAGAAAATTCTCGTGCCGAGCAGAAAAT
>JAKLIS010000127.1 GCA_022709485.1 Elusimicrobiota bacterium
TTGTCGGTTTTTTCGCCGCCTTCTTCGCCACCACGACCGCCTGTCCGCCGGCGGCAACGATCTTATCGCGCGCGGTTCCGGAAAAGGCGTGCGCCTCGACGGTCACCGTCTTCGACAACTCACCGGTCCCCAGAATCTTCACCAGCGCGGTCTCCTGCCGGATCATCCCCTTCTTGAAGAGCACCGTCGCAGTGATGACCGCAACATCGATCTTCGCCAGCTGGCCCAGGTTGACGGTCTCATACTCTTTCTTGAAGATGCTATTATTAAACCCGCGCTTCGGGACCCGGCGGACAAGAGGGGTTTGGCCCCCTTCGAAACCCACCATGATGGTGTCGCCCGATCGGCAGGCTTGTCCTTTTTGGCCTTTGCCGCAAGTTTGGCCCAGGGTGCTTCCTTCTCCCCGGCCGAGGATTCTTCTTTGTTTTCGAGATCCCGGAGCTGGCTTAAGCTGATGGAGCTGCATTGTCTCCTCCTTCGAAAGATCTCGCCAATTTTACGGGCTTTCCTCTCAATGTTGAAACTGCCTCGGGCAATTGAAGCTCCTGCAAACCGGCCATGGTGGCATACACCACGTTAAAATGATTTTGGCTGTTGAGGGATTTGGTCAAAATGTCTTTCACCCCGGCGGCTTCAAGAATCGCGCGCGCGGGTCCTCCCGCCAAGACTCCGGTTCCTGGAGAAGCCGGTTTCATTAAAATTTTCCCGGACCCGAATTTTCCAACGATTTCGTGCGGAATGGTCCCTCCAATAAGAGGCACTTTAACCATAGATTTTCCAGCTTGAGCGGCGCCTTTTTTGATGGCCCCCTGGACTTCTTTAGACTTCCCAAGGCCCACTCCCACATGCCCCGCTCCGTCGCCAACAACGACAAGGGCGTTAAAGGAAAATCTCTTTCCTCCCTTGACCACTTTGGCCACCCGGCCAATTTTGATGACCGTTTCCGTTAATGTCATATTGCTTGTATCGATTCGATTCATTTTCTTACCGCCAAATTTAAAATTTCAATCCGCCTTGTCTCGCCGCTTCAGCAAGGGCTTTGAGGCGTCCATGATAAAGACGTCCGCCCCGATCAAACACAACTGCGTTGACCCCTTTGGCAACCGCCTTTTTTGCAATCATCTCTCCCACTTTGGACGCGGTTTCCACGCCGCTTCCTTTCGGAAAACCTTTGGTGTTTGACCCAACAGCCACAATGGTTTTTCCTCCCAAGTCGTCAATCACCTGGGCATAAATATGCTTAAGACTTCGATGAACGGAAAGACGCGGCCTTTCCGGAGTTCCGAGAATTCTGCTTCGGGTCCTCAATTTTCGAAATTCATATCCGCGTTTTACCGAGTTTGTCATTTCTTTGCGCCCCCACCCGCTCCAGCTGCGGCGACCGCCGCTTTGCCGACTTTACGCTTAATAATTTCGTTCTCATACCGGATTCCAGTTCCTTTATAAGGCTCGGGAAGTTTGATGGCTCGAATGCGGGCCGCCACTTCTCCCACTTTCTGCTTATCAATTCCTTCAATCGCCAAAACATTCTGGTTCTTTCCTTCAACGGTAATCTTGATGTCTTTTGGAATCGTAAAAACGGCCGGATGAGAATATCCCAGGACCATGGTTAATTTGTCTCCCGCCACCTGAACCCGGAATCCCACTCCTTCAACGACCAATTTTTTTGTAAATCCATGTGTGACGCCCTCCACCATATTGAGGACAATCTTTCGGACCAGGCCGTGCATGGGCTTCGACTCTGTGCCGGGTTTATTCGGGAATATCTTGATTTGAGCTCCCTCCACTTTGGCGCCAATGACCAAAGGGATAATCCAATTCATTTTGCCGAGTTTGCCTTCCACCGAGACCGTTTGACCGCTGACGCTCACCTTGACTCCGGATGGAATATCAATGGGCTTGCGGCCAAGCCGGGAAAGAGGCGCTTCTGTATTTTCTTTTATTTTAGTTTCCGTCATTGTTTTTTTCCTAAATTACCAGATCACGCAGAGAACTTCCCCGCCCATCTTCCTTTCTCGAGCCTGATCTCCGGTCATCACACCCTTGGATGTAGACAAGATGGCCGTTCCCAAACCGTTTTGAATGACGGGAATCGAATCGCTGTCTCGATAAACCCGCATAGATGGCCTGGAAATTCTTTTGGCTTTATGGATAATCCGACTTTTGGTCGGGGAAAATTTTAGATTTAGGCGCAAAGTGCCATGCCCTTTCTCCTTGGCAACTCTGTAGTTGCTGATATACCCTTCTTCTTTCAAGACCCGGGCAATCTCAACTTTTATTTGTGAAGCGGGGATATCCACCGTTTCTTTAAGCTTATGGTTGGCGTTTGAAAGCCGAACCAACATATCTGCAATGGGATCAGTCACACATTCCTCCGAGATTCTTTTAATCTATCTAATCAATTTCTACCAGCTGGATTTAACAACACCAGGAAGCAAGCCCTTATGGGCCATATTGCGGAAACAAAGGCGGCAAAGGCCGAAATCCCTGTATACGGCGCGCGCTCGGCCGCAAAGGCGGCAACGATTTACATAACGGGTCGCAAATTTTTGAGGTTTGCGCATTTTGGCCATCCATGAAATTTGAGCCATAATTTTTCTTTAAACTCCTTGTATTTTTTCCTCCACATGATTTCTGGAATGGGGAGGGTCAGCGTGGAGAAATTAAATTCTCCTCCTTAACACTTCTAATTTTTCTTTCCCTTTTCCTTTGCGAACGGCATTCCAAGAACAGAGAGAAGCTCAAATGCCTCTTTATCCGTTTTGGCATTGGTCACCAGGGTAATGTTCATGCCTCTGGGACCATCCGATTTTTCAACGTTAATTTCAGGGAAAATATATTGTTCTTTAAGTCCGATATTCAGATTTCCGTGACCGTCAAAGGCGCGAGGGTTTAAGCCTCTAAAATCGCGGATTCGAGGCACCGCCAACGAAATAAATCTGTCTAAAAATTCGTACATCCGGATCCCTCGCATCGTCACCATGACGGCAATAGGCATTCCTTCGCGAAGCTTAAAAGCGGAAATGGATTGCTTGGATCGGCGAACGCTGGGTTTCTGGCCCGTGATGACCGACAGTTCCTCTGCCGCGTTGTCCAAGGCTTTGATGTTTTCTCTCGCGGCCGACACGCCGATATTAACCACAATTTTTTGCAGCCTCGGAATCGCATTGACATTTGTTTTTCCCAGGCGCTTCATTAATTCAGGCGCGCCAACCTTAATAAACGCTTCTTTAAGGCGGGGAACAACCGCAGTAATTGGTTTCTTCTCTGAACTCACTTAAAAACTCCCATTTCTATAATTTTTAGCATTATCAACCATCATTCTATCTATGCACGGTCTATTTCTTTTTTGGCTCAGGGATCGTCCCACCGCATTTTCTGCATAAGCGAATGGGCGTTCCGTCTGAAAGAGAATCAAATTTGGGTCGATTGGGTTTTTTGCACTCCAGGCACACAAGCATCACCTTGGAAATCGGAATATATAATTCTTTGTCTTTAATCCCGCCTTGGTCTTTTTGACCCATGGGACGGGTATGCCGTTTGGCCAAATTCATCTTGGCCACAAGAACCCGAGCTTTAGCGGGATCGATGGAAATGATTTCGCCTTCCTTTCCCCGGTCCTTGCCCCACAAAATTTTAACTTTGTCAAATCGTCTTACTGTCAACATCGGTTTTTATCCTCTTTTAAACCACTTCCGGCGCGAGAGAGATGATTTTGAGATAGTTCTTTTCTCTAAGTTCTCGCGCGATGGGTCCGAAAATACGGGTCCCCCGCGGTTCTCTTTCATCATTGATCACCACGGCGGCATTATCGTCGAAACGAATATAGCTGCCGTCCGGCCGGTGAACGGCCTTTCTGGTGCGCACGATGACGGCCTTTACAACGTCGCTTTTTTTAATAGTGGCGCCTGGAATAGCCGCCTTCACTGCGCACACAATAATGTCGCCTAAAAACGCATATCGGCGGCCACTGGATCCGGATACATGAATGCACATGAGTTCCCGGGCACCGGAATTATCCGCCACTGTGAGATAACTTTTCTCTTGAATCATTTATTTTTTCCCCAAAATCTCGACAAGCCGCCATCTTTTCATTTTGGACATGGGCCGCATTCCCATGACGACAACATGATCCCCTGAATGAGACTCATTTTTTTCGTCATGCACATAAAGTTTGGTCGTTTTTGGTTGAACTTTCTCATAAAGGGAGTGTCTTTTCCGCCATTTGATCTCCACCACGCGAGTTTTATCCATTTTGTCGGAAACGACCCATCCTTGAATGGTTTTCCGATCCTCTCTCATTTGCTCCGTCATGATTTGGCTCTCCCGTTATTAAAATTTGATTCAACGCTGGAACTTATTGATGCCGCTTTTATATTCAAGAATGTTTTCAACCGGGCAATTTCCCGCCGGATTTTTCGAATCTCCATTGGGTTTTTCAAAGGGGTTGTGGATGCCCGAAATCTAATCTTGTAGAGATTCTGCGTGGCGGATCCGAGTTCTTTTTTCAGCTCGAGTTCCGTCAATTGCGCGTATTGAACTTTCTCTTTCTTTTTTGCCATAAAATTTTCCTTTCTATTAACCCGGAAGCCGTTCGATAAATTGACACTTAATTGGAAGTTTATCGGACGCCACTTTAAGACCCGCTTTGGCGTCGTCCCGGCTCAACCCTTCCATTTCAAACAAGACCCGTCCTCGCTTTACAACGGCCACCCAAAATGCCGGATCGCCTTTTCCTTTTCCCATTCTTGTTTCCGCTGGTTTCTGAGAAATAGGTTTCGATGGAAAAATTCGAATCCATACCTTGCCACCTTTTTTGGTAAAGCGAGCCAACGTGATTCGGGCGGCCTCGATTTGCCGGGCTGTAACCCAGTCATTTTCAAGCGCTTGGAGTCCAAACTCGCCGAAAGCAAGGGTTGATCCTTTGGATGAGATCCCTTTTAAACGGCCTCTATGCGACTTTCGATATTTAACTCGACTCGGCATCAACATTGTCAATTACTCCTTAAAATCTTCCTCGTCAACAGTCCCTTCGGGACCGATATCGCCCACAATTTGGGCGTCAATCGGGGGCTCAATCACCGGATCAGCCGGCGACTCAACGGCCAACGGTTGCTCGGGGGTGACAGCCGCAACAACCGGTGCGGGCGCCGCTTCCGGAGGATTCGACGCCACGGGCGGCGGGGGAACCGGCGTGAGCGCCGGCGGCTGGGT
>JAKLIS010000128.1 GCA_022709485.1 Elusimicrobiota bacterium
CCATTGAATCCATGGCCCAGCTCATTATTAGGCTGTGCAAAAGCAAGAGCCGAGTGGTGACCCGTCCTTTGCCGGAAGACGATCCAAAAGTCCGCCAACCGGACATTACTCTGGCAAAAGAAGTTTTGAAGTGGGTTCCGAGATTTCCAATTGAAGCCGGCCTTAGAAACACCATCCGATGGTTTAAAGCTGAAAAATTAAAATCCAAGGGGAAAAGATAAACCATGTTTAAAACGCATAACCCGCGCGGGTTTCTCATTTGCATAGCGGTCACCCTGTTTTTCCTGGGAATTTATTTGTTCGGCTGGCTGGATACTTTGGAGCTGAAAACCGTGGACTTTCGCTTTCAGTGGCGCGGGGACAGGGCCATCAATAAAGACATCATGATTATCGGTATTGATGAAAAATCTATCGAAGAATTGGGGCGGTGGCCCTGGCCGAGGTCCACTCACGCGGCTCTCATTCGTAAATTGTCCCAAGCCGGCGCGAAAGTCGTTGCCTTCGACACGATGTTTACCGAACCTGACATCCAAAACCCCGTAGCCGACGAAGAAATAGGGAAGGCTGCCCAAGAGGCCGGTAATGTTGTTTCTTCCTTCTTTTTTAAAGATGGGATTGACCGGATATTTGGCAAAACGGTCAAATTTCCCATCGAGGGCTTGGCGGAAGCCAGTTATGTGGGATTTGTGAACCTTGAACCGGATTTCGACGGGGTCACCCGCCGGGCGGCTCTTTACGCTGTTTATAAGGAAAATGAGGAAGTCTATCCTTCGCTCGCCGTGGCCACATTGGCCCTGAGCCAGAAGAAATCATTTTCAGAAATTCTTCCGGACCTTCCGGCGGTTGTTTCCTCGGACCCCGCGCTCGCGGTCAATAATATTTTTATTAATTACACCTATGAGTATCCCATTGTGTCTTATGCCGATGTTTTAAAAAGCACCGGCACTCTAGAAGAAACTTTTAAGGGGAAGATAGTTTTTGTGGGGGCAACAGCAGCCGCTTTGTTCGACATGAAAGCCATTCCCCTGGTGTCAAAATACGCGGGGGTCTTGGTTCACGCCAATATTCTGGACAATTTAATCTCCCGTCAATGGATTCGAGAAGTCCCGAATTATGTGACGGTGTTGTACATCATTTTGGTGGGACTCATATTGGGCTTTTTCCTCCCGCGTTTTTCCCCTTGGGTAAAAATGGGCGTTTTCATTTTTGTGACGGCGGGCGTGGTGGCTTCCGGATATTGGGTCTTTTCATCAATGAACATGGTCCTTCATATTGTCCCGCCCTTTTTAACCGCTATTGCCTGCTACGGGGGCACGGTGTTCTACCGGCTTTTAATTGAAGAGAGAGAAAAGAGAAAAATAAAAGGAAGCTTTAAACAATACCTCTCGCCAAAGATTATCGAGATCATCACAAAGGACCCGACCAAGTTGAAATTGGGGGGGGAAGAACGGGAGGTGTCTGTATTTTTCTTGGATATCGCGGGTTTCACCACGATGTCGGAAGCGCTCAAGCCCACGCAGCTCGTTGAAGTGATGAACCAGGTCCTTACCCGGTTTAGCAATGTCATTTTAAAGCACGAGGGACTTATAAATAAATACATCGGGGATTGCATCATGGCGTTTTGGAACGCCCCGGTGGATCAGCCCCGCCACTCGGTCCAAGCGTGTCTAGCCGCTTTGGATTGCATTGCCGCCATTCCGGGGTTAAATGAAAATCTTCAGTCTCAGGGACTTCCCAGTATTGATTGCCGAATTGGCATTAACACCGGTACTGTGGTTGTGGGGAATATGGGTTCCCAGGAAAGATTTGACTACACCGTTATGGGAGATCCCGTCAATCTCGCCTCCCGTCTTGAAGGAGCCAACAAGGAATATCACACCCATATCATGATCTCAGACGTTACTTTTGAAAAATCCCGGGAGGAGATTGAAGCCCGCGATTTGGATTTAATCCGCGTCAAAGGTAAAAAAGAACCCCGTCGTGTTTATGAACTCCTCTGCCGGCGGGGACAACTTACTTCCGACCTCTCAACGGGGCGGGAGAAATATCACCAAGCCCTAAAGTTATATCGGGATAAAAATTTCGAGGAAGCTCTTCACATGTTTGAGGAAGTATTGAACTTCCTGCCGAATGATCATCTGGTGCGCAAGTATTTGGAACGCATCCGAACCTTCCGAGTGAATCCCCCGCCTCCCAATTGGGACGGCGTTTTTGAAATGAAGACGAAGTAATTGGTGAGCTGTTAATTCAGAAGTTAATAGTGGCTCAAGCTTCCGTCGATTTGGGATCGTTTTAAAGCGAATTTAAAGGCAAAAATTCCCACCGGCCATATCACGACAGAAAATCCCAAAAGAAATAAAAGATGAGGTTGAATATCACCAAACCCCGCGTTTGACAGAAGGCTTTGTCTCAAGGCTTTGAGGGCGTGGGTCATGGGTATCCAGTTGGAAATGGATTTCATCCAATCCGGCAGAATGTCTGGCGGGAAATATACTCCTCCCATCAGTTCCGAGGCGGTCACCAATACCCATGTGACGGGATTGCCTCGCTTGAAACGGAGAATAAAAGCCGCGGCCACCATTCCCAGCCCCATAAACGTGGTTAAGGTCAAAAGAACGGAAACCGCCCCGGCGAAAAAGTTGGCGTTTCCCAGCGTAAGGCCAAAAAGGGCAAATCCCACAACAAAATAAAACACCACCTCCCCCGTGGCATAGAGAAAATCCCAAAGGCTCGAGCCAGCCAAGTAAACCGGAATGGTGACTGGGGTGGCCAAAACCGATTCCAGCGTTCCCATATACTGCTCCGATCGAATATTTTGAGAAAAAGACGTGAGTCCGGCGGTTTGAAAGGTGGAAAACGCGATTCCGATGAGCACGAACGGGAAATATTGGCCTCCGTAAGAAGCCAAATGTCCGGACACTCCCGCATCAAACAGTTGAGCCACGAAATAGAATGTGGCCGCGTTAAAAAAAACGCTGGCGATATCGAGTAAAAAGGCGAACCGGTAACTGATGGTTTGATAAAAATCCCGCAAAAGAAAGGCTTGGAGTGTCTTAAGCATATTGTTCCTTCGCTTCCCGGTCCACGGTTTTGAGATAGAACTCTTCCAATGTTGAATCTTGAAGGGTTTGCTTAAGCTCATGGGACGAAAGCTGGGAAATCATCTGGCCGTTTTTCAAAATAATTATTATATCGGCCACTTTTCGGGCTTCTTCGAGCAAGTGTGTGGACAAAACGACGGTTTTTTTCTGAATCCGCGTGACGTGATCTTTTAAAAGGCGGCGCAGGCGCTGAACGCCATGCGGATCCAAGTGGCGGAACGGTTCGTCCAATAGGAGGATGGGAGGATTGTGAAGCAAAGAACGAAGAAGACCTATCTTTTGAATTGTGCCGGAAGAAAGTTTGAGGACCATTTTTTCAAGTTCATGGGTTAAATCCAATTGAAGAGCCAAATTTCCAATTTGACGATCCCGCGATTTGGGATCTATCTTATAAAAGGTCGAGAAAAAATTTAGGTTTTGCATCCCGGTCAGGCGGCCGTAAAAACCGCTCTTCTCGTCGGCCGGCATCCAGCCGATTTGAGATCTTGTCAGTCCCGGATCGTCTTTAGGGGAATGTCCGAATATGGTGACCGATCCGGATGACGGCTGAATTAATCCCGCCAAAATTTTTAATAAGGTGGTTTTTCCGGACCCATTGGGGCCTAAAAGGACCAATGTTTTTCCAATGGGGACTTGAAATGATATTTGATCGAGAGCTTTTTTTCCCTGATTTTTCGGGTAAACCTTGGACAGGTTTTCCACATGAACAGCAACGGCGGCTTCTTCCATAAATTCATTGTGATAATTTTTAAACCGAAAGACAAATGGATCATTTGAGGAAACAAACGTAGCGTCATTCCTGCGCAAGCCTGCCTCGCCGGCAGTCAGGCGAGAAAATGACGCTGCGGAAGTCGTCACTCCGCGAAACCTGGCTTATTCGGTGATAGAGAGTAAAACGGGGCTGGAAAGGGTGGCGGCTTTCATGATCCCTCTTTGGACATAGGTAATTCTGACTTTGACAATAGCGGTAAGAGGGCATATGTTGGAGGGGGGGGTATAAATATGTTCAAAAAAAGAATTTATTCCGGGCGCCAGGGAAATGGTTTGAAGCGCCGAAAGAGAGCGGCCCGGCAGAAGTGTTCCCGGGACCAGGGACTGGCACTCTGATTTAACAACGTGAAGAGATGATTGAATTTCCACCTGAGGAAATGAACGGTTGGATTTATTTTTCGTCGTCACACGGTAGATCATTTCGTCAGTTTTTTTAAATTTTAAATTTCCACTCGACGCTTCTTTGTCGCATTTAAAAAATTTGGCTTGGACTTCCATCCCATTCACATCCCCAAGTTCGACTGTGGCCTCCGCCGCGTGAAGAAAAGGATTCACCAGAAATAAGGTTAAACCGATAAAGAAAATTAATTCCCTCATGGCTGGAGTGTACCCCAACCCCTGTGAAATTTATGTGGCAGACAAATGGCAAAAAATAGAAAATGGAAGCCAATTGAATTACATTCACTAAAAATGCTTAAAATCAATCAATTTCGACGGAGGCAGATATGGGTTTAGAGAACCGTTTTCGAGGGACTTTGCTGGGAGTTGTTTTATTGGGCGCCGCATTGGGATTGGGAGGGGAAGAAAGTCCCTTAAAGGAGTACCGGATTACCGGCGCCAAGGGCCCTACCGGCGTGGTTCCAGGGTCAACCAGAAATGCCTCTCCAGCCGTCCCGGGGATGATTATCCTTGAAGGGGATCACCTGGTCACTGGCAAAAAAGGGCACATAGAAATTGCCACAAAAGAGGGAAATATCATCCAGCTTAAGGAAAAATCAAGCCTCCAGGTCGAAAAGATTTCGTCCCATCGGAATATTTTCTCCTTGAAGCTGGGAACTCTCCTGGCCCGGTTGGCCCCGAGCCCCCAACCGAATAAAAATTTTTATTTCTTTCGCACTCCCGTTTGTGTGAGCGCCGTTCGAGGAACGGAGTTGGGCATATCCGTGAATGAATCCGGCGCGGTAGAGGCGGGTGTGGTGGAAGGATCGGTTGAAATCAGCACCGGATCCCTTATCTCGGAAGAAGAAGAGGAGAGCCAGATTTCCACCGGAACGGTGGCCGCCACCGCGCCTG
>JAKLIS010000129.1 GCA_022709485.1 Elusimicrobiota bacterium
GAAGATCCCATGGAAGAAAATTGGCCTGAACTGAAGAATATCGTCTTGGATGACGCCGAAACGGAGGAACGGGTCCTGTCCCCTTCCGGGCTGAAAAAATTCCAATTGGATTACGCCCGAAAAAACAAAACGTTAAAAGAAAACCGCGATCGGATGTTCGCCAAGATCAACATGGACAGAGTGAAATTTCAAACAGAGGGAGATTACGTGAAACCTCTCCTGAATTTTTTTAGAGAAAGAGAGCGGCGATTTAGATGAAAACGGCGAAATCAACAATAATTCTTTGGCTCGGCGGGGTTTTCATGAGCTTTCTGCCGGCCGCCTTCTGTCAACCTTCCATCCAAATGCGCGTCGATGTGACCCCGAGGGAGATCACCATCGGCGATCCCATTTCTTACAAAGCGGCCATTCAATATTCATCCCAAGTGGCCCCGGTTCCTTTACAGATATCCACCCAAACATTCGGCGAATTCGAGCTGTTGGATTACCGGGCTGGACAACCGGCTCCTGCGGGAGATCACAAATTTTCACTCACTCATCAATTTGTCGTGACCACCTTCTCAACGGGAACGCTGGCCATCCCGCCCCTCACGCTTTATTTCGCGACCGCAGACGGCCAAATGGTCCAAGCCAACACGGAAGAAGTGAAAATTGTGGTCCAATCCCTCCTGGATAAATTCGGAGATGAGGGACAACTCCGCCCTTTAAAGGGCTTATTTAATTTCAAATCTTATCTTTGGCTTTGGATTTTACTGGGAATTTTGGGAATTGGAGCGGGCGCTTTTTTCATTATTCGATGGATAAATTTAAAGCGGAAGGGAGGTGCGGAGCCGGCCGGACCGCCCCAACCCCCGGAGGTCATCGCGTGGACGGCTCTCCACGATTTGGAATTTTCCGGACTATTGGCGGATGGAAATATCAAGGAATTCTATATCCGGCTTTCCCAAATATTGAGGCAATACCTCGAAAACCGCTATCAAATTTTGGCTCTAGAAAGAACCTCGACGGAACTCTTGTCTGAATTTAGGCGAATGAATTTGCCTCTCGATTTGTCCGGTGATCTTCGAACCACTCTCGAAACCGGAGACCTGGTTAAATTCGCCAAATTTACCCCCAATGATCAGGAGATTGAAGACGATTTGGGACGGGTGAAGAAAATTATCACGGTCACCACCCCTGAGAAAAAGCCCGCCGAAATTCCGGAGGAGGACAAAATACCAGTATGATTTTCGCCCATCCTCAATATCTATGGTTTCTATTGGTCGTTCCTTTTATGGGATTCTATCTCTATTATTTTCGGTCCCGGGACCTCCCTGGCTTTCGTTTTTCGGATATAAAAACGCTGGTGGGAAAAGGGGAAACGCCCACCCGGCATCCAGCGGTGCTCGCGCCGGGGATTTTGAGAATTTTGGCTGTCACCTTTCTCATATTGGCCCTGGCGCGGCCCCAAAAGGGGCTAAAGTCAGAGGAATTGACGACAAAAGCCACCGACATTATTGTCTGTCTCGATTCATCGCGCAGTATGCTGACCGTGGATTTTAAACCGGACAATCGATATACCGTCGCCAAACAAGTCGTGGGCGACTTCATTAAAGGCCGGGAAAATGATCGGATCGGCCTCGTTATTTTCGCCGTGAACGCCATCACCCAATGCCCGCTCACCAACGACTCCTCGGCTCTCTTGAATATTCTGGAATTTCTTCAAGTCGGCATTATTCCTCCGGATCAAACAGCCATCGGCCTCGGCATCGCCAATTCGGTGAACCGGCTCAAAAATTCCGCTGCGAAAAGCAAAGTGATTATTCTTGTGACAGACGGAGCCAATAATGCCGGAGCCATTGATCCCATCACCGCCGCCAAAACCGCCGCCTCCTTTGGAATCAAAATTTACGCTATCGGCGCGGGCTCTCCCGAAGGAGGGATGATGCCTGTTCCCGATCCTGTCTTTGGCGAAAGAATGGTGCCGGTAAAAAGCGACTTGGACGAAGACACCCTTCTCCGGATTGCCTCCGAAACCGAAGGAAAATACTTTAGAGCCAAAACAGCCGGCGCTCTTAAATCTATTTTCCAAGAAATCGACAAGATGGAAAAAACGGATATCAAAAAAAGAGAGTACGTCGATTACGAAGAACTTTACATTTGGTTTCTGCTTCCGGCCGCCTTCCTATTGTTGATTGAACTGATTCTTTCGAAAACAATTTTGAGGACCAATCCATGATGAATTTCAGATATCCCTCCTCGTTTTTTCTTTTTCTTCCCTTTGCTTTTGTTATTTTTCTCTATATCTGGTCCCGATGGAAACGCCAACGGGATCTCCTGAAATTGGGGGACTGGCGCCTGGTGAAGGAGCTTGTTCCCTTGGAGGGCTTAAGGCGGAGAAAAAAGAAAGACATTGTGAGTCTCGTGGGCCTTGCCTTTGTCATTTTGGCCGCCTGCGGCCCGCAATTCGGCTCCAAGCTTCAAGAAGTCCGTCATACGGGCGTGGACGTCTTTATTTGTCTCGACACCTCTCTCAGCATGCTGGCTGAAGATGTGCAACCCAACCGCCTGGACCATGCAAAGAGATCCCTTAAATTACTGGCCAGTAAACTTCAAGGGAACCGGGTGGGAATTATCGCTTTCGCGGGGTACGCGGTCATTCAATGCCCTCTCACCATCGACACCGACGCCGTCCAAATGTTTCTGGACATTCTTGACACCAAAACCGTCCCGGACCAAGGCACCGCCATCGGCGACGCCATCCGGCTCGCCTTGAAGGGATTTAAAAAAGAAGACAAGTTCGGGAAAGCCGTTATTATTCTCACCGACGGCGAAGATCACAAATCGCAGCCGGAAGAGGCCGCCAAGATGGCGGCGGAGATGGGAGTGAATATTTTCGCCATTGGGATTGGCACTCCCAAAGGAGAAGTTATTAAAGACCGGGATGAACAAGGGAAAGTGGTGGCCTTTCATAAACATGAAGGGGAAATGGTGGTGAGCCGGCTGGACGACGCCCTTCTTTCACAAATTACGCAACTCACAGACGGAAAATATTTCCGTGCCAGCACCTCGGGGTCCGAAATTGACGAGATCGCCGGAATTTTAAACGGGTTTGATAAAAGGGAATTTGCGGCAAAAATTTACATGCGGCTTCAAGAACGCTTTGGGATTTTCGCCTTGATCGGCCTTTTACTCCTCTTAATCGAATTTTTCTTTGGTGAAAAACCCGGCCAGCTCCGCCGAATTTTGGATGAATTTAAGAACATCCAACTGCCCAAGAAGTGGGGAATTAAAGCGGGAATTATTATTTTGTCCCTCATTGTTTTTCAAGGATTCGCGCACGCCAACTTAAAAGAGCACGTCAGGCGGGGGAATAAATTGGTTAAAAACGGAGACTTGGCCGGCGCCCGGGTAGAATTTGAAAACGCCCAAATCGATAGTCCCGATGAGGCGTTCCTCTCGTACAATATCGCGGCCACCTATCTCATGGAAGGTAAATTCGACGAGGCTCAGAAATATTATGAGAAAGCGACAGTGATGGCCAAAAACCCGGTCTTAAAATCTTACATTGCATACAACCAAGGCTACTTAAACTTCCTGAAGGGTGACCGGGACGGCGCGGTGGAAAAATTCAAAGAATGTCTCAAAATTAATCCCAAGGACATCGACGCAAAATATAATATCGAATACATCAAGGCGGGAAAAACGCCGAAACAGCCCTTCCAACCGCAGCCGCAAGGAGGGAAGCCCAATCAGGACAAAGATAAAGACTCCCAACAAGACAAAAAAGAAGGTTCAGGCGAGTCGCAACAGGATGAGAGCCAGAAAGAAGAACAAAAAAGCGATATGAGCAAAGAAGACGCGGAACGCGTTCTTCAAATGATCCAAGATGAAGAAGGGAAAAATTTAAAGAACGCGAAACCCCTTTCCTCAGGGGCGAAGGAGAAAGAGAAAAATGAATCGACGGGCATGGATTGGTAAGCCTTTTATCGGGCTTCTTCTCGTCGGCCTGGCCATATCTTCGGCTCAAGCCGAGCCCAAAATTTCGGCCAGCGTGAGCGCTACCGAACTCTCGCTAAATGATTCCATCACGTTAAAAATAGAGATCTCCGGCGTTCAGCAAATTGACGGCATGCCCCAGCTTCAGATTCCCGGTTTTGTGGTTCAATCGGCGGGCCAAACCCAATCTTTTCAATGGATCAACGGCCAAACAAGCGCCCTCATCGCTTTTAACTATGTTCTCACCCCGACAAAAACCGGTCCCATCCAAATTCCCCCGCTCACGCTGAGCATCGGCGGGCAAAATTACTCCAGCGAACCGATCAACATAGTCGTAACTCAGGGGTCCGCGACCCAAGGGTCAGCGACCCAAGGGTCCGCAGGAAGCCAAAGTCCGGCGCAGGGGGCCCCCTCGCAAGACCAAAAAGCCATGAACGTTCCCTCTGAAGGTTTAAAACCCGTGTTTATGTCGGCGGAAGTCGATAAACCCCGCGCTTACGTCGGAGATCAAATTCTTCTTTCAGTCAAATTCTTAAGACAACCCGGCGTCCAAATTGCCGCGCAACCCCAATATTCCCAGCCTGATTTAACCGGGTTCCTTGTTGAGCCGCTTAAACAGCAGGAATACACCACTTCCATCCAAGGCGTGGGTTATGTGGTCACGGAACTCAGGTACGCGCTATTTCCCACTTCGGAAGGAGAGTTCGCCATTGGAAGCGCAAACATTGACTTGGCCCTGCGCCAAGCGTCCAATCCTTTTAATAGCGACAGTTTTTTTGAAAGCTTCTTTGGCCGGACTCAGCAGGTTCGGTTAAAAACCCGCCCGATTCCCATCACCATCAGAACCCTTCCCCTGGGAAAACCAGCCAATTTTTCCGGGGCTGTGGGGCGGTTTAAAATTTCGGCCAAAACCGATGCAACGGATTTTGAAGTGGGGAAACCGTTCAATGTCATCGTCAATGTCGAAGGGAAGGGGAATATTCGTTCACTCAAAGAACCATTTATTCCCGAGGTGAGCGCGTTAAAAAGATATGAATCGATTCCGAACACCACCGTCAACAATGACGGGAAATACATTTTCGGAAAAAAAGAATTCAAAATTTTGTTTATACCCCATTTCTCCTGACAAGTGCTGGTGCCGCCG
>JAKLIS010000013.1 GCA_022709485.1 Elusimicrobiota bacterium
GAAAGTCGCTCCTCACAACGTCCAAAATGGCCATCACCGCTCCTGCCGTAAGAAAATAAATGACCGGACTCAGCGAGTTGATGTCCCCCCCAATCTTAGACCGAGTGATAAGGGACATTGGAATCATAAAAATTCCGACCCAAGGAAAGACGACCCAAAGATTTTTATTGGCCCACGCTTTGAGGGAACTCAAACTTCTTTCACGCCCGGATTCATTCGGTTTAAAAATCCATCCGAATAAACCGATGAGAAGAAGCGCCCAAAAAGATTCCTGGCAAAGCCGCACAAATTCCAGGACCAGAACGTCCCAAAAGGGCCCGGTGGGCGGTTTTTTTCCGAGAAAAGTCATGTTAAGCCACATTTCCTTGAAAGAGAATGGAGCAAAAGAGGCCGCCAGAACGGCCATAGCCAGACCAAAAATCAAAAGCCATTGAAGAGCGGATCTTTTAGACCCCACCAAAAAGATGAAAATTAGCAGCGCGATCACCAGTCCCGCGACGGACTGTTTGGTCCACAATGCAGCCGCGCAAAAAACGGCGGACAAAAGAATGTCCCGAAAATGAGGGGTTTTAAGAAATTGAATGGTAAAAAAAGCGGCCAAAAGAGAGAGCCCAAGCGCGGGGGCGTCCGCGTGGATTCGAAAAGCGGAGTATTTTAAAGGTTGCGATTCGTAGGACAGAAAGAAAAATAGAACGGCCAGCGCCAAAGCCGGGAGCGCGTTCTTTTTTCCCCGATGTGAATTGCCCAGGATAAAGAACACCGGAGCGAAGAAATAAAACGAATTCATTAATCCCCCAAATACAATCGCCGGGGTTGGGGATTTAAAAACGAGAAGAGGGGCGTATAAAAGCGCGGAGAGCGGGGGATAGTTCATGGATTGAAGCGGTCCTTCGCCGAGCGCGTAATAAAGTTTATAGCCGAATTTAAGAGAGAAAATCCCCACCAAGCGGGAGGCGTTTCGATCCCAAAAGGGGGCCATAAGGCCTTGCCGAAGCAAAAGAGAAAGGACCAAAATGATGGCAGGGGGAATTAAGAAAGCGAATACTTTATGAACTCTAGTTCCCTGAATATTTCTCTGAATCTCAAACCCCAAAAAAAATGAGGCGGCAAAAAGACCTATAAAAATGAGATCAACCATGTTTCCCATTATAACCTCTCAATAGTTTTTCTGTCATCCGGTGCCCGTCATTTCCGCGAATCGGGTGTCGACAACTGTCAACCGTCATTCCCGCGAAAGCGGGAATCCAGGCAGTGAACCTGCTTTTAAAAATCAGGTTTAAAACCTGGATTCCCGCTTTCGCGGGAATGACGCCCTGCACCGTCCTTTCCCGGATGCCGGATCGGTGCGGGCCCTATATTAATAAAAAGTAGAATTCAGGCCGCCCATGAATCTAAACGAATTTTTTCATGTTTCCCCCGCCAAGTTGGAAGAGCTTAAGGCCCGAATCCAACGCCTGGGAATTGATCTTCGGCAAATCGAAGAGCGGTTTTCGAAAGGAGGCGGAAAAGGCGGCCAAAAAGTGAACAAGACCTCCAATGCCGTCACCTTGCGGTATATCCCCTTGGATTTGGTTGTGCGGTGCCACAGAGAACGGATGAGAAGCTTGAACCGTTTCCTGGCGCTTCGAGAGCTCGTGGACCAAATCGAAATGAAAATATCTCCCGGGACGTCGGAGAGATTGAAGGAATGGGAGCGTATTCGGAAAGCGAAAGATAGGAGCGGGCGGCGGCGGGAAAATTAACGGGCCGCGCTAAAACCGCCATTCCCAAAAATCTTTGTCGGGAATCTGACGACCAAATCAAGATTTTACGGCAGGCCCCATTCCTTTTTTACCTTCTCGTAAACCTCTCGAGGAAGAAAAACCGCGGAAGGCTTGTCCTCCCCGGAGAGCCACTGGAGTAACTGGACCATGTTTTTTTCTTCCATGGCCACGCATCCTTCTGTTCCGGAGTTTTCACGGCGCCAGACATGGAAGAAAATGCAACTTCCTCCTCCCTTGAGAGTGGTGGGGGCATTTTGCTGAACATTAATAACCCATTTATAAAGGTGATCCCGCCTTTTCATGGTTTCTGCGGAATCCCAATCTCTCTTTAGACTGATAGGGCAGTCAAAAATTTTGTTGTATGAGGTGGACGTGGGATCATCCACGCAAACCCAACCCTCGGTCACCTTTTGGTAGGCCCAGTTTGTTTTTTCGGGCGGGGTATCCGCATAGCCGTAAGCTTGGCCGACGTAAAAAACACCGGCGGGCGTGGTGAGATCCCCCTCCCTTTTGACGGGGCCCGGCACGACGGGAGTGTGAAGGCCTGTTCCCCAAGCCAATCCCTTTAAACCCAACACCACGGGCCATTGGGCCTCGGCGGCGGCCCATCCATTCCCATTCCGTCTAAAAAGCTGGAGCTGGCCCTGAACGGAATCCCATGTGGGAGCCGTCACCAAAATAAGTTGTTTTATTGCAGAAGAAAGAGGCAAATTTTTATTCGGAGCCAACAAATCTTTGTAAAGCGCGGGGTCTCCCAAGGGTTCATTTCGAAGAGCGAATTTGCTCCATTCGGGATCGTCGAAATGCCACCATTCCGTGGGAAGCCCCAAAAAACCCTCGCGTTCCATTGCCTCTTGAAGCCGGTCCCGGTTTTTAATGATATTGAGCGGAAGATTTTTATTCTTTCGGTAGGCTTTGGCGCTGAACTCGTCAAACTCAGTGGGCATCGGAAGTTCCTGGCCGTTTTTGTCCACGAGCGTGCAATCGATGGAAGCACCCCTGTTATGGCGGGACCCTGTTTTGGGGTTGGCCACAAAGCGCTGATCCGGTGCCACGATCCAAAGAATTTCTTGGACCGATACCGGCCGGTAACAATCCCATATCTTTAATCCGAATCCTTCTTTTTCAAGACGGACCTGGACCCGGGCGAGGCGCTCTGCCACCGGTTCACAAAGAAGGCAGTCATTGGCCATATACAATTTGCGGCCCGTGAAATTATGAGTGGTGGCGTATCTGAGATCCACATGAATCCCGGGCGCCAATGTTTTTATATCAATCAATGGAGGAGCCTCCTCTGCAGTGACGATGGGAGCGGGCAAAAACATTCCGAGGCCGACGGCAATCCTCGTCAAGGTGATCTGCACGAAACGAATTAAATTTCCATTCTCGATTTTGATTAATTTCATTCAATTGATTCAATTTACTCTCGGATTAGGATTATATAAATATCCATTCTTCCTAGTTTCTTTCCTTCCGTGCCCAAGGTATGATTAAGCAAAATATGGTTTCGACAAAAAAAGAACATTGGATTTTATTGGGGGGCGTTGTCCTTGCCCTCATTGTTTCCGCTTATAAGCCTTTTGACGGGCCCACATGGGCGTTGGAAATTTTCCCGGTGGTTCTCGGCATTCCGCTTCTTATTTATACCTATCCCAAATTCAGGTTAACAGATCTTCTTTATCGCCTTTTATTTATACACGCGCTTATTCTCATCATAGGCGGACATTACACTTATGCCCGGGTGCCTCTTGGATTTTGGATCCAGGACCTTTTTCATTTGGCGAGAAACCATTACGACCGCTTGGGACATTTAGCGCAAGGATTTATTCCCGCTATTCTCGCCAGAGAAATTCTTCTTCGGCGGACGCCCTTAAAAAATGGAGGCTGGTTATTTTTCATTGTGGTGTCTATCTGTTTGGCCTTCAGCGCCTTCTATGAATTCATCGAATGGGGAACTGCCTTGGTGGCGGGCGAAGGAGCGACGGATTTTTTAGGAACCCAAGGAGATCCGTGGGACACGCAGTGGGATATGTTTCTGGCGTTCGTGGGAAGCCTGATTTCACTGACAATTTTGACCCCAAGGCACGATAAGGAGTTGACGGCGCTTCTTGGCAAACCATGGGCCGAATGAAAATAAGTGATATTGACTGGTATTTTTTATCAAAGGCCCAGAAAAAGAATCGCAGAAGATTATTGAAGTGAGAAAAGGATGATGGGGGTCTGGGGGCCGTAAGGACATTGGATGAGGGCCTCATCATTCAAGATGGTGAGAAGAACGGACACGCACCTTTTCAATTGTTTCAACCGGCCGTGGTCAGTGTTCATATGCTTCAACATGGAGTCCAGTTTCACCAATTTTTCTTTGTATGTTTGAATCGGGTCCATGGTTTGTCCTCCGTTTTAATTCTGTAATAAGGTTGCATGAAGTCCGATTAAGATAGCCTTAACTGGCGGTTAAGAAGTGGAGAAGGAATATAATAAAGAAGTGTCAAATTATGATTGATAATACAACTCAAAAATGGAAAGGGTCAATTTTTCAAGCCATTTGCTGGCTTGGTTTAATTTTGGCCGTTTTGGCGGCCCTGAAAGTAAATATTGCTTGCCCCGACCTATGGTGGCATTTGGCATCGGGGCGGGAAATGATTGAGAATCATATATTTTTAAGGACTGACATATTCTCCCACACACTTTATGGGACACAATGGATTAATTTTGAATGGGGAAGCCAAATTTTTTTCTATTGGATTTACGAAGCTTTTGGATATTGGGGGTTTTTTTGGACCCAATATATCATCGGCTTGGCTGTTTGGTTTTTGGCTATCCAAATAGCCCGAGCGGCGGGCCTCAGGGACCCCATTTTGTTCTTGATGGCCGGTATCAGTTTCAAGCTTCTTCAGCCCCGCCTCATGTTTCGACCCGAAATCTGGTCTCTTTTATTTTTGGCCGCTACCTTATTGTGGGTCTTAAAAATCCGCAATAAAACTCCAAATAATTCCTTAATTTCCTTGGGGCTCCTTTTCGCTTTGGCGGTTTTATGGATCAATTTTCATGCCGGCTTTATATATGGATTGGGCCTTTTGGTTTTACTTCGGTTGGGCGCCCAATTTTCGGAAGAAGATCCGAAATTTGTCCGGCTCCTTGAAAAAGCCATCGTTTTATTTCTAGTTGCATTTCTCATAAATCCGCATGGACCATTTATCGCCGGGGTGTTGGTGGACCACCTATTTCAATTAAAAGCCAACATGGCTCTCATTCAAGAATGGAATGTTCCTCGAGCGCACGTGGCGCCTTATTTTTGGGGCGTCTTCGTATTAACAGGGGGTCTTTTTATCCGTTATTTTTTATCTCCAGGACGAAGAGGGCTTCTTTGGGGACCTGCCGTGGCAGTTTTTTCTTTATGGGGCGCCATGAGTTTTAGGAATATCTTTTTCCTTGGTCTCATTTTTCCTCCCTTCCTTTCTCAAACTCTGTCCTGGGAAAATATAAAAATAAAATCCCGCCGTTGGTGGTCTGCGGGATTATGGACTGTGGGCATTTCCGTCGCTATTTTTTCAATCGCCGATTACCGGCGCTTTCCCAGAAATCCGGTTGCCTGGCGGCTTTTTCCTGTACAAGCCTGCGATTTCCTTGAAGAAAAAAATATCCAGGGCGTTATGTACAACACCTACGGGTTTGGGGGATTTCTTGAATGGCGTTTTGGCCCAAGCCGGCCTGTTTTCATCGACGGCCGCTACTCGTTCCAACCGTTTTTGGTGGAAATGGATCAACTTGAAAAAAAGATGACCATCAATTTGAACAAAAACGGCTGGCGGGAGTTTTTAAACAGGCACCATGTGGATTACGCGGTCGTGGACTATTGGGGCGAAACTCGCAAATTTATTTTTAAAGAACTTCCTTTTCCTCTCACCTTGTACAACGGAGTTTTCCCTCGCGAGGATTGGGCCCTAGTCCACTGGGATGACACCGGGATGGTTTTTCTTAAAAGAATTCCTAAATTTTTATCACTCATTAAAAATCATGAGTTTGTGCATCTGAGGCCCTTCAATTTGGAACAGATAAAGGTATTGGTAGATAACAAACTTATTCCTGAAAAAGAACTAGCGGAGGAATTGAGGCGCCACTCCAAAGAAGTGGAAATTAGTCTTCGCCGGCAAAAGATAGAAAATTTATTTCAGAGAAGAAGCCAGTAATGGTTTTATTCAGGGCAGGTTTTGTTTAAGAAAATCAACGATTGTCTTTTCATATTCCGGAGTCCCTTCGCATCCCTGTAAATGATGGAACCCATTGATAATAAGAAGCGATTTTTTTTCCTTCGCGGCGTTATATAGTTTTCGCGCAAACCGCACAGGGACTTTTGAATCAACATCCCCATGAATAATTAGAACAGGCCGCGGCGCGACGTCAGGAATAGATTTGAAGGGACCGCGATCAGGAATGAGGAAAGGAGTTATAAAGAAAAGCATTTTTCCCAATTTCGTGGCCCAAGCCATTTCACGGTATGTGGTGAAGGCGCCTTCCAATATGAGGCATTTCACCTCATTATTTTTGGCCATGGCCTCCGTTGCGGCCGCGCCTCCCAAGGACTGCCCAAAAAGGGCAATTCGGTTTTTATCCACTCGTTTTGTCACGTATTCCAGGGCGGCCTGAGCGTCGTGGACAATGGCGGCGGGAGACGGAATGCCTTCCGATTCACCATACCCTTCATAATCAAACATGAATACGTTGTAACCCGCGCGGCATAAAAAGAGGAGTTCGGGAAAATGTTGGGAGATATTTCCCGAATTTCCATGGCAATGAACCACGGTCCCCTTGGGATTTCCATTCGACTTTAAAAAATAGGCATGGAGCCGTCGATCATTGTGCGACAGGAAGAATAATTCTTCGTGGTCCACCCGGTAATATTTCGGGGCCGTCACCACATATCGATCCGGATGGAAAAAGAGACTGATGAAGTATTTTTTCGCCCAAGCTATCACAGTGATAAGTAGTATAAAGAGGACGAGAGTCCGAGTCCAGTGTTTCATCATAGAATTGTACAATACGCTGCTTTTCTCCTTCCTACCCCCTCCACTGATGAGGCGTGGAGGACCTGCCGCAGGCAGGGGCCGGGGGAGGAAAAGAAAGAAAATTAATCATGATTTCAGAAATTAAACGAAAACTCTTTCATCTGCTGGGCCTTCTCTATGTGGCCGGGATTTATTTTCTTCCCCGGCCTATTTTTATCGGAATTATGGTTTTTGTTCTTTTGGCCCAGATCCTGTTTGAATTGGTTCGGCTCAAAACCCCGGCTTTCAATACCTGGCTTCACACCAATTTTGGTGATTTATTTAGGGAGGAAGAAGCCGGACAGTTTTCCGGCATGGCGTGGATGGCCGGCGGAGTTCTGGCCACGGGGCTTCTTTTGAAACCTCCTTTATTAGGCGCTACCGTGATCCTCTTTTTAATATTCGGGGACGGGGTGGCGAGCCTGGTGGGAAAAAAGGTCGGCGGGCCCCGGTGGCCTCGGTCCAAAAAAACATTTGCGGGGAGCTCGGCTTGCTTTCTGGCCTGTGTGGCCGTTGGATTTTTGATGCTTTTTCCGGAATATGCGTGGCGGGGAATTGTGGTGAGCGCTTTGGCCGTTACCGTCTTTGAAGTGGGGTATATCCCCTTAAATGACAACTTCCTTGTGCCCCTCGTCGCATCGCTTGTGATGCGGATTTTCTATTAATATTTTTCAAAGATTCTCTTTGCATACCATTGAGATCAAGGTAATTCCCTAAGAAAATGGAAAAACATGAAATATATTGGAATGAATTTTTCGATTGTTTTGAGTTCCATCCTATTTTGCAGTTTGTTGTTTGCGGACGAGAAATGGGAATCGGCCTCAGCCGGGCCCTTGGTCACTTGGACGGCGCCTTTATGCGAAAAAGGAAAATGGGCTGTTCAGCCCTACCTTATTTATAACCAGACACGGGGAACCTTCGGAACTCAAGGGGGCTATCATTCTTTCCCCAGCGGAGATTCGAAAAATCAATATCAACAAATTCTTTTTTCACAGTTCGGTCTGACCGAAAAGTGGGAGATCGCCGGGCAACTGGTTTATCAGCAAAATGAGATCAAACAATCCGGGGTGAGAGCCAACGAACACGGCCTAGGAGACAGCCTTTTGTTTCTCCGGCGTTGTGTTTTAGAGGAGGGTGGAAAGCGCCCTGCCCTAACCGGGGTGGCGCAAGTGAAAATTCCCACGGGGAAATATGAGCACGCGGATCCAAACAAATTGGGCGCGGATTTAATGGGCGCGGGGACGGGGGGCGGATCTTGGGATCCGGGTTTGGGATTCATTTTGTCAAAAACACTAAAGCCCTTTTTGCTGCACGCGGACGCTTCCTATAGCGTTCCCCTCCGAGCCAAGGTGGATGGGGTAAACACCACATACGGCCAATACCTTAACTTCGACGCGGGTATCGAGTATTTTCTGCCAAAAGGATTCAATCTCATGGTAGAAGCGAACGGGATCCAACAAGACAACATAAAAGAAGAAAGCCGTAGGGTTCGTTCCAGCGGAGTGGATTCTTTTATAGTGGCCACGGGGTTCGGCTGGTCATCGGAAAAGATTCAGACCCTCCTTGGATATCAACGCGTGGTCGCGGGGAAAAATACGGACGCGAATGACTCCGTTGTATTGACCGCCATATTTTCTTTTTAAAAATCGAGGATTACCTCTCAAAACAACAATATGCGATCCCGGAAGTTCGGAAGAACAAGTTGGCAAGTCTCTGAAATCGGCTACGGCGGCTGGGGCATTGGAAAAGCTTGGTGGGGCGGGGCTGACGACGCGCAGTCCCTCCGGTCCCTTGAAAAGGCATTGGAAGTGGGCATAAATTTTTTCGACACCGCCTATGTATATGGCGACGGTCACAGCGAAATTCTGATGGGGAAAGTTCTCAAGGGAAAAGATGTCTATATTGCCACCAAAATTCCTCCTAAAAACCATGTTTGGCCGGGCTTACCTGAAACCCCTTTGAAGGAAGCCTTCCCGGCGGATTGGATAAGGTCTTGCACGGAACGGAGCCTCAAGAAATTGGGCCGGGAGATTATTGATCTCACACAATTTCATTGTTGGACGGACGCCTGGTTAAAAGACGATGATTGGAAAACCGCCGTGGAACGCCTCAAAAAAGAAGGAAAAATAAAAGCCTTTGGGGTCTCCATTAATGATCACGACCCGGATTCCGCTTTGGAACTGGTTCAATCGGGATTGGTCGATTCGGTGCAAGTCATTTTTAACATTTTTGATCAAAGTCCGATTGAGCGGCTTTTTCCGCTTTGTCAAAAACACAGCGTAGGCGTGATTGCGCGAGTGCCTCTGGATGAAGGCGGCCTCTCAGGGAGCTTGACCAAAGCCACCCGATTTGACGACGCCGACTTCAGGAAAAATTATTTTAAGGGAAATAGATTGAATGAAACCGTGGAACGGGTCGAAAAATTAAAAATTTTCTTGGGGCCCGAAGCTTCAACCATTCCCGCCCTCGCCTTGAAATTTATCCTCGGGCATGAAGCGGTGTCCGTGGCGATACCGGGGATGAGAAATCCAAAAAATGTGGTTTTAAATGCCGGAGTTTCTGATTCAACCCCCTTAAAAAATGAAACAATAATGGCGCTAAGAGCCCACGCGTGGAAAAGAAATTTTTACGGGGGCGGGATCGATTAAGAACTCCGCCATTTCGAATGTCCTAACGGGTACCCATAATGGATTCCCAAAAGGAAACATAGGAATGACGAACATCGAAAGGAGAAGATGAAATGAGACAGGGGAAACCGGAAGTTTTAAAGCAAATTTTGATTGGCGTGGGCGTTGTTTTTATTTTTCTATCTGTTTTGATTTTGGGCTTGGGCATTTGGGAAGGCTATTCCAGCGTTCGTCAAAACGTCCATATGATCACGGTCCCGGGTTTTCATTCTCTCAAGTTAAAATCCGCGGGGCCCTACATGGGTATCTATCAGCATTCTGGGCGCGGAGCGGTGCCCATCAAGCTTTTAACTGGGATGGAATACCGTTTAATTTCGAAGGACGGAACGCGGGAAGTGCCCGTCAACGGCAATCGGACGGGAGACATTATGATGCGCGGAGGCCGGGAGGCCATGATTGCCCTTAACTTTATTTTAGAAGAGGCCGGCGAATATACTTTTAGCGCCTTCAATTTGGGCGAGGAAAAAGCGGTTTCTGAAATTCCTTTGATTCTTTTTGGACAAGGAGCCCAAGGGTTTAAACAATCCTTTGTGATTGGCTTTTTATTCTTCGTGCTTCTTCTTACCTTGGGTATTTTCCTTCTTTTGCAGGCCAAAAAACTGAATCCTATTAAATCGGAGGGATCTCCTCCCCACGGGAACCGGGGCAAATAGAGGTTGGGGTCCCGGCGAAAATTTTGTAGGCTAGGGCCTGTTCCAGTCGAAATACCTTCCAAGCGGGTCCGTTATTTAGGACCCATGTAAAATCAAAAAGTGAGATCAAAAGCTCGTTTTCATAGAAAATTCCGTTCTTCGCGGCCAAACCGATATAACCCCGGCGGTTATAATCCCAATGGTTATAACCCGGGCGGTTATCAAACGAATGGTCATCAGCACAATGGCTACCGGCAGAATGGGTACCGATCCGACCGCCGAAACGGCTATCGTGCGAACCAGCCTCCCGGGCCATCTGAGGCCGAGAGGCGTTTTTTAAGCCGCGTTTCAATTGATCCTCATCCGCGGATCAACTTGGAATCGGGGCTTTCAGAATTCACCACTCGCGCCATGGACATTGTCTGCCCGATCGGTCGCGGCCAACGGGGGCTCATTGTGTCGCCTCCCAAATCGGGAAAAACCACCGTTTTAAGACACCTCACACAGGCCATCACCAATGCAAATCCTGACATGAAGGTTTATTGCCTTCTTATCGATGAACGTCCCGAAGAAGTAACCGAATTTAAACGAAGCGTTACCGCGGAAGTGCGCTGGTCCTCACTGGATCAACCCTATGAACACCATATCGGCGTGGCTCAAACTCTCATGAAACAGGCGGTTGAAGAAGCGGACGCGGGAAAAGACGTCATGATTTTATTGGACTCCTTGACAAGGCTCGCTCGTGTTCACAATAGCCAAGTCCGTGGTATGGGGAGGACCATGTCTGGGGGGGTTGATGCCGCGGGTCTTTTGATTCCACGCAAGATCTTTGGTTCGGCTCGAAATATTGAAGGCGGCGGGTCTCTCGGAATTATCGCGACCATATTGGTCCAGACGGGGAGCCGAATGGACGATGTCATTTTTCAGGAATTTAAAGGAACTGGAAACATGGAACTGGTTTTATCCCGGGAGATTTCAGAACGTCGAATTTTTCCCGCCATTCAGATCCGCGAATCCGGAACAAGAAAAGAAGAATTACTATTTAGTCCGGAAGAATTAAAAGCCACCCGGCTTTTGCGCGCGGCATTGGCTGAAATGAGCGACGTGGAAGCCGCGCAACAGCTCGTAAATCTTCTTCAGAAATTTCCCACCAACGGGCAACTTCTCTCCTCCCTGCAATAATTTTCCCCTCTCATCCGGCTGTTTGGCGGCGCAATTTATCCCCCTCCCTTACCCCTGCCTGACGGCAGGCAGGCTCCCCACTGTGGGACGTGGGGAGGAGAAACATTTCCCTCCCAATCCTCTCCACTGTACGATATGGGGAGGAAAACTACGCCGCTTTTTCGTTTTTGATTTCGTCGGTTCGATCGTGGAATTCTTTGAGGGTGTGGACAAGGATGGGGCGTTTATGTCCCCGGAGATGGGCCAGGGTCAATGTTTTTACCCGGACATTGGACTCCACTTTTTCATAAACGTTGTCTGAGATAAGAATCTGAGTGCCAAATTTTTTATTTAGTTCTTCAATCCGGGCGGCCACATTTACAACGTCCCCGACGACGGTGTAATCCATTCTGCGTTCGGAGCCGATGTGTCCGGCCATCACTTCTCCCAAATGGATCCCAATTCCTATCTGGATGGGCATTTTTCTCTGGGCTTGCCGGCGCTCATTGATGGCCGCGACATTCCCAACCAATCGCCAGGCTGTTCTGACGGCTCTTAATGGGTCGTCTTCATGGAGTTGCGGCGCGCCAAAAACCACGCAAACTCCATCGCCGTGAAATTTGTCGATGGTGCCTTCTTGTTCCATGATAATTTCCACTGTTCCTTTCCAATATTCATTTAAAAATTCTTGAAGCTCATCTCCGGTTAATTCTTCACAGATGGAAGTGTAATTCCGGATGTCGCAAAAAAGGATCGTCGCTTGGCGTTTGAGCCCGCCGAGTTTGGGATCTTCTTTGATGAGAGCCTCTGCGATTTTGGGATCCATAATTCGTCCCAAAGAATGCTTCATCCGGTCTCTTTCGTGGAGAGCGTCCACCATTATATTGAAGGCGTCGACGAAATCGGTATGCTGATTGCTGACAGAAGGAGGAAGCGACACCTCCAAATTGCCGGCGCCCACTTGTTTGACCGCTTCAATAATTTCAGGCGCCATGGAGGAAGGTTTTTTCGTGAAGAAAATGGGAACAAAAACCCCAAAGAGAAAACCAAGAAAAGAAAGGAAAACAATTTTCCTTTGGAGCGGGCCGATAACATTCATCGCGTCAGGGCTTAATTTGAGTTGGATAAAAGCCAGGGGTTTGCCTCTTCCGTCCATTACGGGGTATTCAAAATCTTTGGTGTGGATAAATGGGGAGCCCGATTCTTTTTGCGAAAGTCCCAAAATTTGATTTGAATTCGTTCGGATGGAGGCCGACAATACCTGGGGATGATTTCGAGCCTCCCCGAGTGCATGATGAATGATTTCCTCTTTTATGAATTTGTTGGAAGATTTCTCCGCCACAAGATAAGCCTGAGCAACCTTATGACTCAGTATTAAATAATCCTGTTCTGTTTTTTTTATTGTCGGGCCCACCGCTAGATTCCCCACGAAAAACACAAAAAAGCCCAGCAGAAGTCCGATAAAAAGAGGGCCTGGAAAAACAGGGGCAAGCGTTGTCATCAACGACTTTAAAATTTTTTTATCATCCATGCAGATTTCCCAAACTCGCTTTCGGAGTTCTCTCCTTTGTACAATGGGACGGAGTCATTCGCCCATTAAGCCTACGGCGAGAAACGCAAGTATTCAACCTTAAAAAAGAGGCCAAAAAAGCCGTTTCATGTCTAAAATTCAACCTAAAAGAATAGTTGTCCGGATTCCTCAGTGGTTAGGGGACGCGGTGGTGAGCACTCTTTTTCTCGGGGGGCTTCGGGCCAAGGAACCGGATGCGCATATCTCGGTTTTTTGTCTTCCCTTTATGGCCCCTATATTCGAATCTTTTCGGGGAATTAATGAGGTGATTTCTATTCCCGCCAAGGGAATCAAGAGCGTTTGGACCGTTGGTCGGGAATACCGAAAGCGGGCTTTTGATGAAGCTTATATTTTGCCCAAATCGTTTCGAACAGCTTTGGAAGCTTGGCTTGGGAAGGTCCCCAGGCGAATTGGCTTTTCTGGGGATATGCAGAAATACCTTCTAACCGAAGTACACAAACGGTCGGATCATTTAGGATTTGATCCCTATCGCTACCTTAAGCGACTAGGCGATAAAGATATTGATAAACAAGGACTTTACACACATTTT
>JAKLIS010000130.1 GCA_022709485.1 Elusimicrobiota bacterium
AATTGGCGCGGCCGCGCGTCACGTCGCGCTCGTCGCGGGTGACGCGATAGCTCGGGCACATCACGCCGCCTTCGATCTTGCGGCAGGCGCCGTTGTTGTTGCACATCTCGACCGCGCCCTGGAAGCCGCCAGCCAATTGGATAATTCCGTCCTCACTCTCTCGGTTAAAGAAGCGGAAATGAAAGAATCGTTGAATGAAATCGAACAGCGGCGCCGGATGGCCCGAGAAGAGCTGCAAAATATTAAAGCCCGGATTGAAGCCTTAAAAGAAAAAGACCTTTTGGGAGAACGAGACGCCGTCATCCGGGAGCTGCGAAATCAAGTGAGCAATTTGAAAGGGCAGCTCAGCTTTCACCGTCAAACCGCGGATGCACTCCGGGCCAAAAAAGCCGCCATTCGAGTTCATGTTGTGAAACCCGCCGAAACGTTGCAAAGTATTGCAAAAGAGTATTACGGCGACGCCAATCAATGGAAGAAAATTTATAATCAAAATCCCGATCAGATTGATCGGGGCCTCCCGAAGGTGGGCGCCAAACTGGTGATCCCATGACGCCGAAGGAAAAAACCGGCCTTCCCACGCATACCATCCAGGAGTGGCAGGAGCTTCTGCGCGAATACAAAGAATCTTTGGCTCGCCGCCTCTGGGCGCTGCCTCAGGTTTCCGAGCCCGAAAAAGAAATGGTGTATAAGGAATATCTGGCCGATTTGGACCGATTGGAACGGGCCATCGCCCAGTTTCATGATGAGGTGGCTTCCAAAGGGGCGACGTTCAAAGATGAAAACGATCTTTTGAGATCTCTTCTCGGCATCCCCGCCGATGAACTGAGAACGCGGGCATTGGCGCTCAAACAAGAACTTCACACCACCCGGCGGGAAGTCGATGATCTCAAAGGCTCTCTCGACGCCTTGGATCAGAAATCCAAAGAAGCCGAAAACGAAAACGCGCATATGAGAAAGCGCATAAGGGAATTTGAGGAACGAGCGGAAAAATTCCGGGCGGAGCAGCTCCGAACCCGGGAAGACGACGTCAAATATTTCTCGGAGTCCCAGACAAAGCTGAAAGAAAACTTAAAAGACCTTGAAACGCGCTTAGGCAACTTAAAAAGTCTTTTTTCGCAGGCGAATTCAGATTTGCTCAAAGAAAAACAAGAAGAAATCACCCAGCTTCAAAAACAGCTTTTGGAGGAAATGGAAGCCACTCTCAAGAGGAAGCAGGAACTGGTATGGAAGGAAGAGGAAACGTTCGCCAAAGGGGTAGCCAATCGCGTGAGAACGGCGCTCGTCTCTCTTCAAGGGCAGCTTTTGCTTTCCTTGGAGCGGCTGGGGCTTTTGGACCCCGATTCACGCTCGGAAAGCTTTTGGAAAGCCCGGTTCAACCTATTCATCAAAGGAGCCGGAGAATTGAGCGAGAATTTTCAATCTATTCAATCCCAGCTCCAGGAAATTACTTTGACGCTGGATGATTATCTCCATTTAACCCAGCGGGGCGCCTTGGCATGGGAATCGGTTTCTTTAAAAGATTTGGTACAGAAAGAAATGGCGGAATTTTACGCCGATCGGCGGCCTTCCCTTCAGTTTGAATTCGCCCCGGATAGTTTGGTCCCGTTTGTGCAAGGAGACAAGGAACTCCTTCAATTTGTGGTGAGCACTTTGATTCGAAACGCCGTCGAGGCCATTGTGGACCAAAAAGGGCGGGTGGCTGTTGTTCTTAAAAACCGGAGCGACATTAAAAAAGTCCAAATGATTGTCCAAGATTCCGGGGTTGGGATTCCCGAAAGTTTACAGCCGCGGCTCTTTGAGCCGTTTTTCACAACCAAAGCGGGGCGCAAGGGTTTAAATCTCTGCCGGGCGAAAAAGTATGTGGAGTTGCACGGCGGAAAATTGGAGCTCATCACCACGGGCGCTCAAGGAAGCTCCTTTCAGCTCGAAGTCCCGGTGGCGGAAGGGAGGCCCGGGTGAGCAAAATTCTTTTGGCCGGCCTTCCTGCGAAGGATTCAGACCGTCTTCAGAAAATATTCGGGAAAGTCAATGCGCCCTGTGAAGTGTTGTCGACCGTGGACGCCGCGATGGAAAGAATCCCGGCCAATCCACCTGCGTTGGTTATCGTGTCTTATGAGGGCGCCATGGAACCCATTTGGGGGATGAGCGAAGTCCTCAAAACATCTGCGCCGGTGACGGCCTTTTTAGCGGTTATTCCGGACCATAAACTTGAAACCGCCATGAAAGTCATGAAAGCGGGGGCTTACGATTGTGTGACAAGACCCCTTCAAATGCTGGACGTTTTGGCGGCGTCCAAACGAGCCGCGCGTCAGAAGGGCAGAGCCCTTTTTGTGGGGCGCGTGGAACCCCCGAAGCGCTCCTTGCTTCCGATTTTCTCGGCGGTCCTGGGCGGGTTTCTTTTGGTCCTTGGGCTTTTAAAAACCTATTACGGGCCGCCTGCGGACCAAATATCCCTGGCGTCGGCCCATTTAACCGGCCTTCAATGGGAGGGGAAAAATTTGTGGGTGGGGGACTGGTTTGATTCAAATATTCTCTGCTACAAGTTAAAACCCGGCTTAATAAAGAAATTTCGAGGACTGGAAACTCAAGCGCTCTATAAAATGGCCGATGGACAGCCCATGCTTTTATGCAATACGCCGAGCGCCATCGTGACCATCGGAACGGATTTAAAAATGCGGAGTCACCAACGGCTCTTGGGGCTCCCCTCCGTTCAAACGGCATCCATCCCCGGGACCCGGCCCACCGGGCTTGTATGGGATGGAAAGGATATTTGGACCAGTGATTCAGACGGAAGCACGCTTTATCGCTTTGGAGAAGATTTTAAGGTCATTGAAACCATCAAAAGCATCATTCCTAATCCATCGGGCCTGGCTTATGAAGGACAATCCTTGTGGGTTTTGGGCGGCTCACCGCTTATGCTGGCGCGGCTCGAAAAAAAGGAATACGGCTATGTGTGGCGGGGGCCCTACGCCGTCAGAAATTTGATGATCGAGGATGTTTCACCTTCCGGGATGGCCATCGCCTTCGGTCGATTGTGGCTTGTGTCCGGCGGATATCCCATGATGGTGTCGGCTTCCATGGCTGATTTAACGAGGCGAGTGGCCGGATGGGACGCCGACAAGAACATGAGGGGGGCCGGATAAATGGAGATCGAAAGACGCCGATTTCCCCGGTTTTCCACAAGTATCCCGGTGGGGATTCGGTTCCCTGCGGGCCCCCACAAGGAAGGGTGGGGACGGACAGTGGATGTGAGCGCCGAAGGCCTTCTATTGGAAACCCGGTTTCCCGTTCACGCCGCGGACGTCATCTACGTCACCTTCGTTTTGTACGACGGGGCTTTTTTTGAAAATCTGCGGGCCCGCGTGGTGCGGGTCTCCTATCAGGAAGGATTCTATCTGGCCGGAATCGCTTTTGACGATGTGGTGGACAAACAAACCATGCGGGATGTCATTGCCGCCCTGGCCACCGAAGGCCGCGTCCCTCTTACCTAATAACCTTACCGAAAGTTCCTGAAAATTTGGAACAAAACACGAAAGTCAATGTTATTGGTTTTGGCGCCGGAGACGCGAAAAGGAGTCTCCTCTCGCCAATTGTATGAAAGGCAACAATTCCTTTATAAAAACCGTTCTGACAGGGCTCGTGGTTGTTTTGCCCGTGGCTGTTATTGGCGCCACGATCTTCTGGTTATTGCACATGTTGGAGACTGCGTCGGCTTGGATTTTCCGAGCGGTTTTCCCACCCGACCTTTATTTCCCAGGCGTGGGCGTCGTCATCGGAGTCTTTTTTATCTATTTGGTGGGGCTCCTCATGAACACGCGGATCGCTCAACAATTATTCAACCGTTGGGAAAACCTTCTGAAACGGATTCCTCTCGTTAAATCGCTTTATGGGGCGGTTCAAGACATCGTCCAATTTTTTTCAAGTGAGCAGAAACACAGATTCAATAAAGTCGTTTCCCTGGCCATAAAAGATTCGGACATGCGGCTCATCGGTTTTGTGACACAGGAAAATCTGTCTTCAATACCTCAAGTGATGGCCGCTTCCGATACGATTGCCGTTTACCTGCCCATGAGCTATCAGATCGGCGGCTACATGGTTCTGGTCCCACGGTCGGCCGTGGCGTCCATCGATATGTCCGTCGAAGACGCCAGCCGCTTCGTGTTTACGGCGGGAATGTCTATTCAGAAAGGCGAAATTTCCCCGGACCGGAAAAATGGTCCAGTTGTTGAATCGATAAAAAATGGGGAAAGGAGATCAAAATGAACAAAGGAATATCAATAGCGCTTTTGATTGTGGGAATTATTTTAATTATCTATGGCGTCAGCGCGGCAAATTCAATTGGATCCGAGGTGTCACGGTTTTTCACGGGTTCACCGACCGATAAAGCCATTTGGCTTTTGATAGGGGGCGTGATCGCGGCGGTTGTCGGGTTTTTCGGTTTGGTCCGAGGGCCGCATAGAGATTGAATGAGTGATTTCCTCCCCGCGTTGTTCAGCGGGGAGGGGGGAAATTAGATTTTCCTTATAAATTTATTCGTTCATTCTCAAAATCGGGTCAAATGTTAAATTGAAAACAAGGAAACTTTATTCATTCCCCTCCTAACCCCTGCCTGCCGCAGGCAGGCCTGCCCAGGGCAGGCAGGTTTGCCCGCCACAATTTCCAAATAAGTTGTAAACTCCAGCCAAATTCAATCCATTACTCGAAGGAAAACCGAAATGTTGAGACGCATGTTACGCGCAAAAATCCACCGGGCCACCATCACGGAATGCCGACTGGATTATGAGGGAAGCATTGAGATTGACGGGGCGCTTATGGAAGCCGCCGGGATTTTAGAAAACGAATTTGTTTTGGTGGCCAACGTCAATAACGGCGAACGATTTGAGACCTATGTCATTAAAGCGCCCAAAAATTCAGGGACCATTGGACTTCGGGGCGCCGCCGCCAGGCTGGGCGCGGTGGGGGATAAAATTATCGTTTTTTCCATCGGATTGTTGGACGAGAGTGAACTGAAAAATTTTAAGCCCCAACTCGTCTACGTGGATGAAAAAAACAAAATAACGTCGGCAAAATAATCCTTTTAATGGAACAACCAGAGCCCGTTCAGAAAGAAGAACCTT
>JAKLIS010000131.1 GCA_022709485.1 Elusimicrobiota bacterium
CAGGCCATATCGCTCGCATCCTGATTAAAGTTTGTCACTTGACAACACAGTTGCTCTCCCTTTGGGAGAGGGAGCCCGTTTCCTTTAGAGCCCCCTCACCCGCCTTCGCCCTTAGGGCTACGGCGGGCAGGCCCCGGCCCTGTCCCAAAGGAGAGGGAACCCGCATTTTCTTAGGTATTCCCTCTCCCGCGCAAGCGGGAGAGGGACAGGGTGAGGGCAAACTTAAATTTTACGCTGTATTCTAAATCCGTTTTTGCAGGGCCCCTCAGGAAATAGGTCCGCGATGTTTATTCACCAACCACGCCACTTTTCTCTCCTTTTTCGCTCCTTTGTCACCGGTTCATCATATGGACCTCCTACACTCAGGATTGAAGAAAGGAGGCAGCATCATGAACCAGACAAAAAAGAGCGGTTACATCGGTTACGAAGATCTCCTGCGAGAACTGGCGTCTTTGGAACAACAGATTCTTCCGGAAAACGGCTCGTTAGCGATGGAACTCATGGCCCTCGAGGCTAAAATCCGGGACCGTTTTCAGAAATACCAGAACCGCACGGGAGAAATTCCCGATCCCTTTGAAGACCTCATGCTTCCTTTCAAAAATGAACTCTCCTATGATGAAATCAAATCTCTCATTCCTCAGGACCTCAATATCTTCGACGCCATGGAGCAATTAGAGGAAAGGCGAGAAAAGAAAAAGAAGATATTGGAAACAGTTGGCATAGCGGCGTTTCTCGCGGTGGTCACGGCCCTCGGTATTTTTGGGTTGGCTTCGGTTCTACAGCTTGTGTTGAACTGGCTCGCCTAAAACAGAGTTAAATCGATTAAATCTTTCCCTTCGCCTTTTTTCTTTGGCTATGTTGCAAGAGAATAGAAACTTCATGTTTTCCGTTTTTTAGAAACTGCATGGTCTTGCTATGTTTTTGCTGTTGTCTTTGTCTTGTGTCTTTAAGTCTTTTAAAGTTGAGGCCGCGCATTTAGTTTTGGGGTTTGCCAAGGACCGAGATAAACCTTCTGTCGCGAGTAAGCGAGAGTGCCTGGTTTGGGTGGGGGAGTGGGCTGTTTGATGCGCAGGGGGCGATAGGGCAACTTCGCGATGGGTTTAAACGCGAGATAGCGGCCCTTAAAGCGAAGATGAGTGGAGCCATTCAATCTGAACTCGAGAGTGACCCTATCCTTCGGCCTGACACGAACCTTTTGTTCTTTGAGAATCTGGAAGAACTTATTCCGGCAGCGGAGAGTGAAATCGTTCCCCACCGTCCGTTCGGTTTGGAGAGAGAGGATGCTGTCGAGGTTGTGGGACTTGAGAAGCGATCTATGGGCGTTAGTGGGACTGGCTGGTTCAACGGCGCAGCGGGCGTTGTGGTCAGGAATATAAACGTTCCATAAGAACCGGTTGGCCGCGGCCATTGTTGAGATGCCGAGCAAGCGCAGTTCTTTGACCAGGCGGTCCTGGTGAGTCTTGAACCCCCGTTCCACGCGGCCTTTGGCCTGCGGACTGTGAGCGAAAATCATTTTGACGCCTAATTCTCCCATGGCCCGTGTGAACTGGGAGAGGGGGTGGAAATCACGGAGCTCTTCTTCAATGGTGGCCTGACGGTTCACCTTGTAGATGGAGTCTTTGTCGACATAGAAAGCGTGGGGCCGGCCGTGGAGCTTGAGATAGCGGCGGGTGGCGTTCAAGAGATTATCGGCATCTTCAACGGGTATAAATTCGCCGTAGAGGATACGGCTGGTGGCGTCATCGATGTAGATGAGGAGCACACGACGGGGTCCCCGGCCCTCAAACCAGTCGTGGTCGGAGCCATCGAGTTGAACGAGTTCGCCAACACAGGAGCGGCGTTCCCGCCAGGCGCGGTGTTTGTCCTTGGGTCTTCTAGGCTTCCAAAGTCCTTTGTGGATCATGGCCTGGCGAAGGGTGAACGTTGAAATGAAAATGTCCTCGTTGTCTCTGAGTTTTTCGTTGGCCAGAGTGGGACCAAAGTCGTTGTACCGGCGTTCAACGGTATCTAACGCCGCTGAAAGAACGGATGGGTCAAGCCGGTGGTTGGATGGTTTGCCGCGCAATCCATGGATGATGCCTTTATTCCCTTGTTTTCGAATGCGGGCCACCAGTGTCCCGATTTGTCGAGTTGACAAATCGAGCTGCTCAGCCGCTTGCGGCCATGTGAGTTTATGTTGAATGACGTTATGAATCACTTTAAGCCGGTCTATTTCTTGGTTGCTCATGATCAGGTTGTCTCCCATTATCACCTCCAGTCGATTTCTGGAGGTGATTTTGACTGACCATGAAGTTTCTATTCAACGCAATCATGAAGTTTTAATAAAACCGCTACACTTTTTTCTTTGGCTATTTTCGACACCGGTAATCTTTGCTAACGTCTTTCAATGCTGGAAATCAAATACCTTCGTGAAAACCCCAATCTGGTGCGAAAAGCCCTCACCGACCGCGGCGGCCGCTCCATCCCAGATTTTGAGAGGATCCTTCAGAAAGACAAAGATTGGCGGTCCGTCCTAACAGAATTGGACCAATTGCGCGCGCGCCGGAATAAAGCCGCCGACGAAATCGGCCGCCTCAAACGCGAAAAAGTGGACGCCAGTTCCCTCTTGAAGGAGATGGACGAATTAAAAAGCCGGCAGAAAAATCTGGAAGAAAAAGAACGCCCCCTTAAATCCGATATCGGTAATCTCCTCCTAAGCCTTCCCAATTTGCCGGACGCCTCTGTCCCATTCGGGAAAACTCCCGAAGACAACCAGGTGGTGCGCGAGGTGGGAAAAGTGACGCCGAAGGGATTCCCTGCTAAAGACCACCATGACCTGGGAACCCGGTTGGGGATTCTGGATTTCGAATTCGCCGCCCAGCTTTCCGGCGCCGGTTTCGCGGTCTATAAAGGAGCGGGCGCCCGGCTTGAAAGATCCATCGCCAATTTCATGATTGATCTCCACACCAAAGAACACGGCTATAAAGAAATGGCCACCCCTTTTATCGTAACGGCTCAAACCATGACGAACACCGGGCAACTGCCCAAATTCGAAGAAGACCTCTACAAAACTTCAGAGGACAACCTGTTCCTTATTCCCACATCCGAAGTCACTTTGACCAATCTTTTCCGCGATAAAGTCCTCACGGCGGAAGAACTTCCGATCGCCATGACATCCCTGACCCCTTGTTTCCGCCGAGAAGCCGGATCTTATGGCAAAGACACCCGCGGCCTCATCCGGAATCACCAATTCACGAAAGTGGAACTTGTCCGGGCCTGCCGGCTGGAGGATTCTTTAAAGGAATTGGAAATTTTGACCGGACATGCCGAAGAAGTTTTGAAGCGGCTCGAAATTCCCTACCGGGTGGTGGCTCTTTGCACCGCTGATTTGGGATTTGCCGCCGCCAAAACCTATGATTTGGAAGTCTGGATGCCCGGCGAAAACCGGTGGCGAGAAATTTCCTCCTGCTCCACTTGCACTGATTTTCAAGCGCGCCGAATGAATTTTAAAGTGAAAGGCGCCGCCAAAGAGAGAGAGTGGGGTTGCACACTGAACGGCTCGGGGCTGGCCGTCGGCCGGACCTTGGCGGCCATTTTGGAAAATAATCAAGAAGCCGATGGCTCTATCCGAATTCCAAAAGTCCTGCAGTCCTATTTCGGGTCCGACAAAATCAGCATTTAATTTAAATCTTAAATCCTCAAACCATGAAAACGTTTGTTCTTATCTTGATGTCTCTTTTTATTTTGCCTCAAGGTGGGTTTCCAAGCCCGTCCGAAGCGCCCGCTCAAGAAACAGTCCCCAGCGCCGATTCGACCGCGAAAGAAGAAAGCCCGCGCCGATACAAAATGAGCGATCTTGAAAAATCTCATAAGGAAAGGTCTTCCGGCACCATACGAAATTTCTTGGAGACGTCCGCCCTCTTGGGGATTTTCTTTTTCGCTCCCCATGTCAGTTTTCATAATTCTTCAGGCGGATCCAGCATCAATTCCACCCGCAAAAAAAGGAGATAATCTATGTTTCTTAGACGCCTCAAAATAACGGTTTTTTTATTGATTTTATTGGGAATCGCCGGTTTTGCCGGATGGGTTTGGCTTTCACTTAATTACGTTTATTCCACCGGGGAGCGGGCGGGATATATTCAAAAATTTTCGAAAAAAGGCTGGGTGTTTAAAACTTGGGAGGGAGAATTGGCGATGGTAAATCTTCCCGGCGCCATGCCCGAAAAATTTCTTTTCACCGTTCGAAAAAAAGACGTCGCTTCAAAAATTGAAAGCACGATGGGAAACCGGATTGTGCTGAGATACAACGAGCATAAATATATTCCGACTCGTTTTTTTGGAGATACGCCTTACTTTGTCGTTGAGGTTCGTTCGGTGGAAACCGCCCCGCCACCGCCGGCTCTGCCGGCCACTCCCACCCCCGGAAATAATTAGAGGCCGGCGCTATCCGGGGAATTTCTTCAGGCTTTTGGGCATCAGGAAATGGCCTTTCAGCCCGTCTTGAACCTGCTTTTGGAGTTCCTCGGCTAATATTGGTTTTTCAATAAATCCCTGGGCGCCGGCATCCGCGGCTTTTTTCAAGCTGTCTCGCTCGGCGTAGGCCGTGATGAAAATGACGGGAATGTAGGCCATCGCGGGATTGGACCGAATTTTCCGGCACATTGAAAATCCATCCATGTTGGGAAGCATGATATCTAGAAGGATTAAATCCGGCAGAGTCTCATCCATCAATTTGAAGGCCGATTCGCCGTCTCGAGCCACCATCACGTCTAAATCTTGACTTTGAAGAGATGCCCGGACAAATTCTCGCACGGTGTCCTCATCGTCCACAACGAGTATAACGGGTTTTGAATTTTTTCCTTTCATGGATTCAAGATTAAATTGAAAAGAGGGTGAAAGCAAGCCGGGATGCGAATGGGTTTTTTCTTTGGACTCTCTTTAATTCTTTTTATTTGGATGGCTGCCTCCTTCTACTACGCGGAAAAAACTCCCGCTTAATCAAGAACACATGACCTGTCGGGGCATCTCACCTATACCGGCATTCTGGCCCAAGTCGGGGTCTCCCTTTGCCCAATGAAGGATGGGAAACCTGGCACCCTCCCCTTTACTACCTAAT
>JAKLIS010000132.1 GCA_022709485.1 Elusimicrobiota bacterium
TTTCCGACACGATTTGGCCGAGTGAATTAAACCGGAAAATAAAAGAGTTCAACAGAGTTTCTTTGGCGCCCGAGAGTTCCTCCACTGAAGGGTCTTCTTGCGTCATTTTTGAAAGCTCTTTTTGACACGCTTGAACAAATTGAACCGTCGATTCCGCTTTGGTCTGTCCGCCGGCGCCCACCAAGCCGGAGCCTTCGGCTTCGGTATAAAAACTTCCGACCACATAAGCCAAACCAAGCCGAGATCTAATTTCAGCGAAAAGACGGGATGTCCCCCCCTCTCCCAATATGTAATTGGCCACCTCCAAAGCGTAATGATCCGGATTTTTTCTTTCAATGCCGACCCGGCCCATCACCACCCTTGATTGGCTGAACGCTTTCTGAACGACAAAAACATCGCCCGAGGGAGGATTTTTCAAGGCATAATCGAACTTATCCGATGGTCGGCCGACGGGTTTCCACCCGGCCATGAAATTCTCAAGCTTGGAAATGATTTCGTCTTTTTCAAAATCTCCCGAAACGGAAAGAACGGCCCCGTCGGGAACAACGATTTTTTTATGAAGGTTCTCCAAATCCCCTCTGGCGATATTTCGCAGAGTGGATTTTGTGGTATCCAGGGCGTAGACATGGTTTTTACCATACACCACGTCTCGAAACGCCCGGCGGGCGATGTTTCCCGGCGTTTCGTTTTGACGCCGGATGCCTTCTAAGACAAGAGCTTTCGCCAAGGCCACCTGTTTTTTCTCAAATCGGGGGTGAAACAAAATGTCAAAAAAGATTTCAAAACTCTTGTCCGTATTTTTACTCAAGGCGGATAAAGAAATGCCGGCCGACTCCAAATTCGCGCTTGTTTCAACGCTTATCGCCGCGTTCTCCAGTTCCTCATTTAAAACATTCGTCGGCCTTTTTCGAGTTCCTCCGGACCGCCAGACTTGGCCGAAAATTCCAACCAACCCCGCCTGATCTTTCGGCTGAAAAGCCGGGGACACTTTGAGCCTCAAAGACATTTCGACACGCGGAAGCTCGTGATCTTCGAGAAGATAAACAACCACGCCATTTGAAAGGACCGCGCGTTCAGGTTCCGGCGGCGTAAATTCGTGCGGCGGAGCCGGCGGAATTTTGGGAACGGCGCCAAATAAGGGGGCTGAAAATAAAAATATCAGAAGCCAAGCTGATCTCATTTTTCCCCTCCCGATTTTTTCTCAATCCAAGCGACGGTCCGGTTAGAAGGAATTAAATATTTTTCAGCCACGCGCTGGACATCAATTTCCGTGACGTTTTGAATTCCTTTTATCAAGGAAAGCAGCTCTTCCCAGTTTCCCGCCACGGCCTCAAAGTACGCCAATTGATTGGCCAACCCCGAATTGGATGAAAGACCGTCGATTAAGCCTTTTTCAAGGTTGTTCCGAACTTTGACAAGTTCTTGTTCCTTGGGCCCTTTTGTTTTTATCCGCTCAATCTCTTTATAAATGGCTTTTTCCAGATCCTTGAGAGTATTGGGAGCCAAAGGGGTCCCCCCGATCACAAAAACGTTCGGATCTCTTTCACCGGGGGTGGAGGCGCTCGCCCAAATAGATGAAGCAATCTTCTTTTTTTGGACAATATTTTTATAAAGCCGGGACGTTCTCCCCGCTTCTAAAATATCCGACAACATTTCCAATGCCGCGTTATCTGGATGAAGGTGATTGGGCCTATGGAAGCCGATTAAAAGGGAGGCTTCGGCATCGTATTCCACGGCGACCCGGCGCTCCCCCGCTTGAGGAGGTTCAACAGAGATGTGATCAGAGAGGGCAGCTCCGTCATTCCCGAATGCACCAATCGGGAATCCATCTTTATCCCCCGAACTCCCGCGTTCACCGGATGACTTCCCGCCCTCAAAATATTTTTTCGCCAACCGTTCCACTTCCTCCGACTTAATTCCGCCCGCCACCGCCACGACCAACCGGTTGACCCCGTAATGCTTGTTAAAAAACCTCTCCGCGTCCATTCGGGTGAGGTGCGCCAAATCCGAATCCCAGCCGACGATGGGGCGGCCATACGGATGCGCCATGAAGGCCGCGGCCAAAAACCCTTCCCATAATTTTCCGTTCGGAGAGTTGTCCACGCGCTGGCGTCTCTCTTCTCTCACCACATCTCTTTCTTTGTAAAACTCCCGGAGAACGGGGTGGCGGACGCGGTCGGATTCCATCGCCATCCACAGCTCGACCTTGTTGGCAGGAAGAGAAACCACGTAATTTGTGAAATCAAAACCAGTGGACGCGTTCAACCCTTGGCCGCCGGCGCGCTCATAAATTCTCCAATATTCATCTTCGACAATATAAGTAGCCTGCTCTGCTTCTAACTCCAGGATCTTCGCCTTTAAATCTTTAATTATTCCAGGATTCCCTTTTGGCCCCTTGTCCGTCTCTTCAATGAGCTGCCCTTCAAGACGGTCCAATTGTTTCATGATTTTTTCTTCGGCTTTGAAATCCTTGGTCCCAATCGTCTTCGTCCCTTTAAAAAACATATGTTCAAACATGTGGGCCATCCCGGATTTACCGGACTCGTCGTCAATGGCCCCGGTCCGGATAAACATCGCGAAAGAAACCGTCGGAGAATCCGGGCGTTCATAAACAATCACGCGCATTCCGTTATTTAAAGTGAACTTTTTTACGTTGGAGGCAAAGGCTTGAATGGTGTCGGTGGATGCGGCTTGGGCTAGAGAAGGAAAAAATCCGCTCCAAAAAAGAAAAAGCCCGAGGCTTAAACCCCATAGGGAAAGCCGATCGTCCATTAAGGAATAAACACCTTTTTTAGGGTTAAGCCATCCGGAAGGGGCTGGGACGTTGCGGGGACCGCGAAGATGTTTAAGTCCAAAGGTCATAAGGAAGATTTAACGGGATAAAAATAGGATCCGAATTTTTCAAAGGCGTCTTTTAAGGTTCCGCTCATGAGGGTAATATCCATCGTTTTCCCTTTCTCCAAGAGACCTTCAGCCGCCGTAGCGATGAGATGGGCGACGCGACGAAACTCTTCTTTGGATTCCACCGAAAGTTTTACCCCCAAAAGAAGCCGGGACCCGGTGTCGTCGGATACTTGTATAAAGGCGGCTTCGAGGACTTCCGGAAGTTTCTGAAAGAACTCAAAAAATTTTTTTTCGAGAGCCGCCTTCTCGTCGGTCGCCGGTCCCACCATGACCTGCGTGTCTTTGGGAATGTACCGAATATTTTCTTCGCCTGGTTCCGGGGATTTCCCCTCCGCCAGGGTCCGAACAAGCGCGTCATCCAACTCCAATGTCACTTGGTTGGGGCCGATTAAAACGATGGGGTACTTCAGCGTTTTAATGCTCGAGAAAATTTTAACCGCTGAAAATTCAAGGTAAGGGAGGTCCTTCTCCGTGTATTCGACGATAACGCGGGGCGAGGTGAAGAGCCACAAAACATCGCTTCCTTTAGAGTCCCGGCCCAACACAACGGGGATTTCAGGCAACTTTTCCGGATCGAAATCCGGCTCTCCTTGAGATTCAGGCGCCGATGAAACGGGGATATATAGATGGGCGCGCAGGATGGCGTCCCAAAAAAGCCCGATATCCAAAGAGGTATCCACAAACACCTTTTTCATCAGGCCTTCGAGCGCTTCGGAAGGAATTAAGGCTGGTTGCATAGGAAAAACATTACCTCATCGAAGTTAAGGGGTCAAGAAAGAAGGTACCGTTGCTGCTAGGGTTGCAAGTTGGACCGTCATCCCGTGATGTCTTTGCACGGGATCAAGGACTGGATGCCGAGCAGAAAATTCTCGGCATGACGATACTCGTCGGCATGACGATATTCGTCAACATGACGAAATCCGTGTCCGCCCGGCGACTCCTGGCAACCTGGCGATGGGCCCCCTTAACTTACTAGAATCTTTCCGTGGTTAATTTAAAATTTTCCATCACCCCCGAAAACAAACTTTATTTTCCTTGGCGGAAATTTTTCATCGGGGTGGCGGTTGCGCTTGCCGTATATTATTTATCGCCGGCGAAATTCCAAAATTTCCTGATATCCATCTGGAATTATGCAACGATGGAATGGCTAAAATAAAAAAGCTGTGAGCCGTGAGCTGTGAGCCGTGAGCTTTGAAATCGGAGTCACAGCAGGGTTAATGCTTCAAGCCCAAAGCTTCTAGCTCAAGGCTCACTCAGATCTCCCCTCCAAAAGGCGGCCTCAATAAAATGAATATCTATATCATGAGACACGGACAAGCGGTCCATCCCTCATCATGGCACAGAGGAGACGAAATACGGCCTCTCTCAAAAGAAGGTAAAAAAGAAGCGGCAAAGGCGGCGCAAGGTTTGGCTCGGGCGGCGCTTTCGATCCAAAAAATTCTCTCGAGTCCTTTTGACCGGGCCCGGGAAACAGCTGAAATTGTCGGGAAAGAATTGGGCTTGGCTCCCATGCTTATAAAAGATCTCGCCTCTGGCGCCAAAGCCGAGCATTTTCGAAAAGTAGTTTCCGTCCAACCTGAAACATCGATTCTCGTGGTGGGTCATATCCCGGACCTCTTGGCTTTCGCCTGCCGGCTTATTAACGATGCCCTTATCATGGAGGAAGGCTTGGAAACCGCGGAAGTCATTGCCATCGAAACCCCCCCCATTCATGAAGGGTGGGCGGGTGGACAGGTCCTTTGGAGAAAATCACCTGAAAGCTGGTGAAGAGGAGCCCGGTTCCCGGTTCCCAGATAAGAGAAGTGCATAGTGCCTGGTGCCTAGTGCCTAGTGCCTGGTAAGACATTTGGTTTATGATGCTACGACTCCGCAAAACATTTAATTATCAAGTTATTTCTAGGCACCAGGCACAAGGCACTAGGCACTTCCCCAAGCACTTCCCTTTAAATTTTTAACTATTTTTTTACACACTCTTGACACGCATTTGGGGCAAGATGGGATAGGATAGTGGCTGCTCAAGTCAAGTTGGAGCGTTTGAGGGCCCGGCGTGTTGGAGGGGACATTGCCGGGCCCTTAATATTTGGTGCGGGTCCTAAGTCAGGTGCCGAAGGGGTCACCCATTAGGAGTCCCCCGTCAAGGGGTGAATAGAAATCCCGCTAAAGAATTCGTGCTGCATAATTCT
>JAKLIS010000133.1 GCA_022709485.1 Elusimicrobiota bacterium
AGGACGGTCGGGCGTTCGGGTAATCTCCCCAAAGTGGCGCTGTTTGGGTGGAATGGACCATCGTTTTGCCGCCATTTTCTTCAGTGCAAGAGGCAAAAAAGAGCGGGAAAATCAGAAAAAGGGACCAGAGAGTGAGGGCGCGCATATTTATTAACTCCATTAATTATAAGGAAGGTTCCACTGACAGGATTTTGAACTTTGACTTTCCTCCAGGAAGGTTGATTTCCACCACATCTTCTTTTTTGTGGCCCAAAAGTCCCTGAGCGATGGGTGCATGAACGGAAATTTTACCCGAGACAGGATCGGATTCTTCACCGCCCACAAGCGTATACTCATATGTTTCTTGATCCGACATGTCCTGTATCGTCACTTTCATTCCGATGATGACTTCGCCTTTAGGCAAATTCATATCGTCAATGATATTGGCGCCGGCCAATCGATCCTGGATCTCTCCCATCCGGCGAATCACCTCGCTTTGTTTCTCCCGGGCATATTGATAGCCGGCATTTTCGCGCAAATCCCCCTGCTCACGCGCTTCGCCGATCTCTTTGGAAAGTTCCTGTTTTGTTTTGGCCAAGGTTTCCAGTTCTTTCACTAATTTTTCATAGCCGGCTCGGGACATGTAGGTGTCTGACATCTAATTTTTCCTTTTGGGTGACAAGAGCCTCGTTACTTCGGACGGCTCCTGCACGGGTTTTTCGCATGTGAAATTTTTACAAACAAAAACGGTGGCCTTGCCTTCCGGCCCACGCATATTTTCAATAAAGGGGACGATTCTAGCAAGTTTCTTTTGGCTGTCACCCGGACTCACCGGAACAATTAAGTGAGATCCCAGAAAGCGGTCAAATACCGATTCAGTCATTGACCTGGTTTCTTCTCGATCGAGCTCTCCCCAAATGACAATTTGCGTTTCGCCCTTGTAAAGAAAGTCCATCGCCAAAAGCATGGTTGTTAAGGCGGTCGGATAATGAGAGAGCAGGTTTGAAAATCTCCCAATGGTTTTTTCTGCCGCCATGAGGAAGTCTTCCCGGTCCATTAGCCGGCTTAATTTGAGTCCATTTAAAGCCGCCGCCGAATTACCGGAGGGGATAACGCCGTCGGAATCCTCCTGCATCCGGATGAGGAGGTCCGGATGATGAAGCGTCATGAAATATCCCCCATGTTTGTTGTCTAAGAATAGTTCGTTATGGAGTTCATGCAAGGACGCAGCCCATTCCAGCCATTCCGTTTGGCCGCTCACCTGGAAAAGATCAATGAGTCCCGCCGCAAGAAAGGCGAAATCGGACTGGTGAGCCAATATTTTTCGTTCTCCGCCTTTCCACCGGCGGTAAAGTTTTTGGGCTGCCGGGTCGAAAAGATTTTGCCGAATGAATGTTGCCGCTTTAACGGCCAGGTCGAGATAGGTCGGCTCTCGAAGAGCTCCCGCCGCTTTAGACAAGGCGGAAATTATAAGGCCGTTCCAACCCGTGAGAATTTTATCGTCCAATGAAGGGCGCGGACGGGCGGCCCGAGCCTTGAAAATTTTCTTTTTAGCCAAAGCTATCAGACCTTCAATTTTTTCAGGGGGCAACTTGAACTCCGCGGCCAAGTTTTCGATGGATTTTGCGCGGAAAAGGACATTGTTTCCCCGGTCCCCGGATTCCGGGTCAAAAAAGTTTCCAAGCGGCGTCACTCCAAACCGTCGAATGAATACTTCTCCCTCCGGACCCTTCAGAATGCTTTTAATTTCGTCAAACGTCCAAACATAAAAAGCGCCTTCTTTTCCATCCGAATCGGCGTCTTCACCCGTATAAAACCCGCCTTCAATGTGGGTTAGAGTTGTGCGCACATAATTTGCCGTTTCCCGTATGATGGCTTCGTAAAGCGGATTATGGGTAATTTGATAAAGAGAGGCGCAGATGTCGAGAAGCTGGGCATTGTCGTAAAGCATCTTCTCAAAATGGGGGATGAGCCATTTGGTGTCGGTGGAATATCGGGCGAATCCTCCGCCAACTTGGTCATAAATTCCACCCTTGATCATATTTTTTAAAGTGAATTCCACCATCTCAAGCGCAACGGGTTCATTGAACTGCTTCTGATAATGAAGAAGAAAATTGAGGTAAGTGGGCATGGGAAATTTCGGAGCCCCGCCAAACCCGCCGTTTTTTGGATCGAAATTGGCGGCCAAATCTTGGAAGGTCTGCTTGGCGGTCAAATCAAAATTCGGAACGGGAGAGTTTTCGAATTTAAAACTCGCGGTATCGCGAATGGCGGCCAGAATTTCATCGGCTGATTTAAACACTTTCTCGTTTTTGTTTTTCCAGTTTTGGGTGATGATCCTCAAAACGGTCCGAAAACCGGGGAACCCCGGCCGGTCCTCGGGGGAGAAATAGGTTCCGCCAAAAAAAGGCTTCAAGGAAGGGGTCAAAAAAACAGAAAGCGGCCACCCTCCTTGCCCGGTCATGATTTGGACGGCTTGCATATAGATGGAATCCAAATCCGGCCTCTCTTCACGATCCACTTTGATATTAACGAAGTGTGAATTCATGAACTCAGCAATTTCCACGTCCTCAAAAGACTCCCGTTCCATGACATGACACCAATGACAGGTGGAATATCCAATGGAGAGAAAAATGGGTCGGTTCAAAATGTGAGCTTGCTCGAAAGCTTCCTCTCCCCAGGGAAACCAGTTCACCGGATTGAAGGCATGCTGAAGAAGATACGGGCTTTTCTCTTTGATGAGCCTATTCGGAACCCGATTGTGAAGGATGGTGTTTTGATCTTTCATATAGCCAATTTGTAAGAGGAAGAGGGTCACCACATCCGGAACGGGCCGTCCGGAGAGAACCATAGAAATATGCCTTAGAGTGTAAACTATGTGCCCGGAATAGTCTGTAAAGGACCGTTGAAAGAACGGTCCCGTCGATAATGCTAAAGAATAATAGAAACGGGATGTGCCCAGTATATATATAAAACTACCATACATCGTTTACACATTGGCTAAACTAAGAAATTTCAGGAGGGAAAGCCAATGCATTTAACGGCCCATCATATTAAACGACGATTAGCTTGGTTTCAATATCCGGAGAATTCTTCCGTTTCAAAATCATGTCGCCATTTCGGAATTAGCAGACCTTGTTATTACAAGTGGCATAAACGATATCTAAAATTCGGAGAAGATGGGTTCGTTGATCGGTCTCGTAAACCACATATTTCTCGCAATGAAACCCCACGTGAAATTGTTGAAAAGATTCTCTACCTAAGAAGGAATTATCATCAAGGGCCAACAAAAATAAAGATGTATTTAGCTCGTTATCATGGAATTAAAGCCACAACATGCACAATATGGCGCATCTTGCGCAAAAATGGGATTGGTCGCCTTCCCATGAACATGCGCTACCAACGATATCCTAAACGGTACATTCGGTACGAGAAAGTTAATCCCGGCGAGCAACTTCAGATTGATGTGAAATTCTTGGCCCCCATTGAAGGTCAATCTCGGAGATATTACCAGTACACCGCTGTTGACCATTGTACTCGGATGCGCATATTGAAGAAATATCAACGGAATAATCAGCAAAGCGCTATCGATTTTGTTGATTATGTCCTCTCAAGGTTACCTTTTCCCATCAAAATGATTCAAACCGACAATGGATCTGAATTTCAGCAAGAATTTCATTGGCATGTGACGGATAAAAATATCCAACACCGATATATCCGCCCAAGAAGTCCCTACTTAAATGGAAAAGTTGAACGATCCCACAGAATCGACCAGGAAGAATTCTATAGCCAGCTAAAGGGAGTTGTGGTGTCAACAGCTGAGGACTTCAATGCGCGGCTGGAAAAATGGGAACGGTTCTATAACTACGAACGCCCTCACGGGGCAATGGATGGACAAACGCCTTATGAAAAATTTCGGTCAAAACTTCAGGAGGGTTGTAATCCATGACTTGCCAACCTACACGGCGAGAATTTCAGCACGGTGATAACCAAAGGTGCGGGTTTCTGTTCGAGGCCGTAAAGAAAGTTTGTGGGCGAAGAGGCTTATCAATAACGCAAAAGCGTCCCGTAAATGATGGAGGGCGTCCGAAATGAGGGCCAAACTTCCAGACCAAAAACCCGCCCCCGCCACGACAATGGCGACGAACAGATTGAGTCCAATGGACAATGTTAGTCTTGAACCTCGATTCATAACATCATTATTCCTTTAGCGAAGGGGGTTTTGGCTGCGCCAAAACAGCGTTAAAAGGGTTAGGGCGCGTCTGCCGATGATTTCTTTTTCCAGGCAATCCAAGCGGGGTAGCCCTCTGTCCCGCGCAGTTGCAGGGCCTCTTCTCCCTTAACAATCTCGATCGCCATAACGGCGGAACCGTCTCCAAATAAAATTCGCGCGCCTTTGACCGTCACATGATCGCCGCGCTGAATTCGAAAATCTTGATGGTTGACATACCATGACGGCCCCAAGTGAATGTCGACAACTTCTCGGGTCGTTTGCAAAAGAAGATAAACTCCGTCGTGCATGCCATCAAAAGGGCAAAACGTGCGGACTTTTGTCACCTTCCCTTCAAAAGTTTGAAAGAGCCCTTCTTTTAATAATTTGTTGTACCGGCTATCGAGGCCCCAGCCGCCGCTTGATGCAGGAACTTTCTTAAGCGAATTCGCCTTGGTTGGTTCGGCGTGACCCACTCCTAACGGAAATGCCAGGATAATGCATATCAATAAATTTTTTCTCATACTTACTCATCCCCGGTTTTCTTCCATCCATCCCATACTGGAATCCCATTTTTATCGCGCAACCTTAAAACATAATTTCCTTTCTTAATTTCTTCTGCGATAAGTGTTAATTCATTTCCGTTATATTGCCTCTCACCTCTAACCTCAACTGCATCGCCAACGTGAATCATCATTTGTTGGCTGTCGAAATACCACGCTGGCCCCGCATCCACTGGATATTGAGTCTGCTTAACCTTTATAATGAGATAGACTCGGCCACGTTGAGGATCGGCCCCCGCCGTTTTATAAGCGCGGATCACAGTCCCCTTGACGGTG
>JAKLIS010000134.1 GCA_022709485.1 Elusimicrobiota bacterium
ACCCCTCCTTCTCCTCCCTTCGATCCTGGTTGGGTCGAGGATTCATCATGATCCAACGGTGAATCTAAGTTATTGCCGTGCTTGGTTAATTTTCGCATGCCGCCATTTGCTTCCCATCTATGGAACTATTGACGGTGGGTTTTGACTCCTAATCCGAACTAATACCCAACTGCTTGAAATTTATTTAGAAAAAATAAAAACGCATCTATAATTAGAGGCGTTTATGTATTTGCCAATAAATCTGGGGTGCCATTCCCTTCCAAATCTTCCGAATTGGCCGGTTTTGGATATTCCTACGGTTCTCAACAGAGGAATTCATATTTTGTATTGAAATTATGATTCAAATGAGTCATCATCATCCGACGACAATCCCCCTGAATTAAAATTTAATTATGAATAACAAAAAACTTTTAACAATTTCTTCCTTCCTATTATTTATGAGTTTATCGCTATCCGCGGCGGTGGTTGGCAAAATCGTCGCCGTTGTTAATGGCGAAGCTATTTATCTCTCCGAATTCGAAAATGGGTGGGAAACTCTTACCGAGCAAACAAAGCGCTTACGTGAAAAACCGCTTTCTGTCGATGAGGAAAAAAAGCAAAAGGATATGCTCCTCAATCAAATGGTGGAAGATAAATTGCTCGCCCAAGAAGCGAAAAAGCGCGGGGCCAAAGTTTCTAAGCGAGAGCTCGAAGAGGGTATTCTTACAATTAAAAATCGGTTTAAAAATTTCCCCAAAAATTATGATCCATCCAAAGAAGATCTTCAGAGAGACCTGAAGCCCGAAGAGAAAACGGAATTTTACAAAGAACTTAAAAATCAGAATTTAACGGAAAAAGAATTCACGGAAAAAATCGAATCTCGTCTTCAAGTGATGAGCCTTACCAACCAGGAAGTTAATTCCAAGGTACCCCTCCCTTTCAAAAAACCTCCCAAGATGGGGGAGAAACCGGATCCGAATGATGTGACCGATGAATTTGAAAAAGAAGCGCGGGATCTTTATAAGCAAATTGAAACCCGATACAACGATAAAAACTGGAAGATGAACCCCGACGATGAAATCGACCAAATGACGGAAATCCTTAAAACCAAACTTGGAGAAACCGTCCGAGCCCGTCATATACTGGTGCCATCCTCTCGGACCGACAATATGAAAGAAAGGTCCGAAGCCTTAAATAAAGCCAAGTCCATAAAAAAGCAGCTGGATGGGGGGGCCGATTTCATCGAACTGGCCAACAAAAATAATGAAGGGCCGGCCGCCAAGTCCGGGGGGGATTTGGGATATTTCTCAAAGGGCCAAATGGTTCCCGAATTTGATAAAGCCGCTTTTGCTTTAAATGTGGGGCAAATTTCCGACGTCGTTGAGACCCCTTTCGGCTATCACATTATCCAAGTTGAAGAAAAAAAAGCCGCTCAGCGGCTTCGGTACGAAGACATTAAACTCGAGCTGGTAAACGTCATTTACCAGCGCAAATTGGAGGAGCGTTTCAACAAATTTGTCGAAGACTTAAAGAAAAAAGCTGAAATCAAAATTCAATATAAGTTCGACGAATCACCAAAAGGCTAGGCTGATCTCGAAGGAAATTCCATATTGACGGACCTCCTTAATTAATATATAAGCCTCCCTTCATCTCTATGAAAACCTATCATTTAAAAAGAAACGAAGTCGCCCGGAAATGGCATCTTATTGACGCCAAAAACCAGGTATTGGGCCGTCTTGCCGTCCAGGTGGCAAGATTGGTGACCGGGAAGGGAAAAATTACCTATTCTCCGCATGTTGATTGTGGAGATTTTGTGGTTATCCTGAATGCCGAGGGCATTCGAATTACCGGGAACAACAAGCCGGAACAGAAAATCGATTTCCGCCATTCCGGTTACCCCGGAGGGGACACCATCACCCCTTACGGAACCTTTTTGAAAGAAAATCCCGAGAGAGCCATTTGGCTGGCCGTGAGCGGCATGGTCCCGAAAACGCGCCTCAGGTCCCGGCAAATGGCGCGACTCAGAGTTTTCAAGGGAACTCAGCATCCTCACGGCGTACAGTTCGCGCCGCCCAAACCAAAGTCAGAAAAACCCTTCGTAAAGGACGAAAAATAAAACATGGCAGATCAAATAAATTTTCCTCTCTGGACCGTTGGCCGAAGAAAAGAAAGCGTCGCCCGAGTGAGAGTAGTGCCCGGAAGCGGCCAACTCCTCGTAAACAGCAAAACCTTGAATGACTATTTTGGGGGCCATATCCGCGCCAAAGCAGAAGCTCAATCACCCCTGCAAGTCGCCAAAACATTGGCGAGTTATGATTTTCATGTCGCCGTCGACGGGGGGGGCATTACCGGTCAAGCAGGCGCCATTAAACTGGGCCTTGCTCGCGCCCTTATAGAAATCGACCCGGAACAGAGAAAAACCATTAAGAAAATGGGGTTTTTAATTCGCGACCCCCGTATGGTCGAGCGGAAAAAACCGGGGCAACCAAAAGCCCGTCGTCGCTTCCAACATTCCAAACGATAATTCCCGTCATCCTTTAGCCCTTCTTGATAAGGCCGGCCGGCTTCTCGAAAATGAGAATGGCCCGGGGGCTCTTCGAATCTTGCGCATTGCCCAAGGCCATTTTTTGCCTTTATTGGCGCGAGGCGAACTTTTCGAAAAGATGGGCCAAGCTCATCAATTATCGGGAAATCATAAAGCGGCTCTTAAATCCTACCTGTCTTCTCTCAGCCATTATTTAAAGTTGAAAGATCGGTTTGGAGAAGCTTCCATTCAGAAAAAGCTCGGCGATGTTTATCGGTTGACCGAGAATTTCTCCAAAGCGGAAAAAAGCTATTCCCGCGCCTATGCTCTTTCATCCTCACCTGACCCATTGACCGGCATCGCCCTATCCATACGCGGAAGAGGTAATTATAAGGGAGCGATTAAACTCTTGATCGGCGCCCGCGCTCTTTATGAAAAAAGCAATGATCGGGCCGGAACAGCGTATGTCGCATGGGCCCTTGGGACGACTTACCGATTTTTGGGGCAATTGGATAAAGCAGAAAAATTTCTAAAGGAAAGCTTAAAAATTTACACGGAGCTGAAAGATGAAGGAGGAATCGCTTATGCGCGTTGTGCTCTCGGAGGAACGCTCCGGATTCAAGGGGATGCCCGTCATTCCTTCGATCTTTACCGCCGATCAGAACTGACTTTTAGAAAATTTAAAGACCTATTCGGTCTCGCTTATTCACTTTGCGGTCAAGGAAACGCCCTCCGAATGCAAAATCGCTTCAAAGAATCTGTGGCTTATTTCCAGCGCGCCATTAAGGGGTATTCCGCCATCGGACAAATGGGCCCCCGCGCTTATGTCTTATGGAATCTTTCACAATCTCTCATCGCCCTCGGGAAAAAATCGAGCGCCGCCAAGAGCCTTCAACAGGCCGGGGCCATTTTTCGAAAGGTGAAAGATCGACGAGGCTGGGTTTATGTTCTTTTGGGATGGGGGGAATTCCAAAAAAGTGACAATCCATCCCAATCAAAAACATTTTTCTTAAAAGCGCTTCGAACCAGTGCCCGCCTTCAAAGCCCCTTAGAAACCTTTTATGCCCGTCGAGGCCTTTTCAATCGTGCGTTCGATAAAGAATTCAAAAAACTCGGCGTAAAATGGCCGCTTTTCAAGAAGTATTTGTCTATTCCATAAGTCCATCCTGTAAATTCATCCCATCTTTTTCATATTTATGTCGATAATTCGATGTGTTTTTATTAGTCTATAAACGTAGCCAATTCACCAAGTGATGGATGAAAAGTTTTTAGGAAATAAATTAAATTGGGGCTTGCAAGAACCTGAAACTTACCTTAAAAACAATATAGTGTGATTTTTAGAATCGGTTTTAGATTCAAAGGTTTGTAAAGGTTCTAAGGAGGAACTGTGAAAAAAGGTGAATTGATCGAAAGAGTGTGCCGGGAAGCGCGTTTGCGCCGTTCGGAGGCCATTCGGGCCGTGAAAGCCGTGGTTGCCTCTATTCGCGCTACAATCTCGGAAGGGGGAAAAATCTCTCTTTCCGGGCTCGGAACATTCAAAGTCAAATCGAGAAAAGCCCGGCCTGGGCGGAATCCGAAAACAGGGGAAACCATTCAAATTCCCGTGGGACGTAAGATTTCCTTCAAGCCAAGTCTCGCTTTGAAAAAGCTAATTAAAACCCCCGTTCAAGGCTGAATTCCCGCACTTTCCTTGAACCCCGCCTTTTTTGGGGTCGTATTCCATCCTTCTAGGACGATGGGACATTTTTATTAATTCCCGCGCTGTTTTTATTAAAATCCCTCCTTGGCCGGGGTCGGCTTTCTAATACGAGTCAATCTATATCCCGCGCGGAAATCAACACATGTTAAAACCTGCAAGAAAACTTCAGAACTTGCCCCCATATATTTTTGGCCGGATGAAAACCTTGGCCTTGGAAGCCAAGAAAAAAAACTTGGATGTCATTGATCTGTCTATGGGTAACCCCGATTTGCCAACTCCCCAGCCGATTATTGAAAGGCTGGTGGATACTATTTCCAACCATCCAAATACCATGCGTTATCCCCAAGCCAAAGGAATGCCCAAATTCCGAAAGGCTGTAACCGATTTTATGAAGAGGCGGTTTGACATCCAGCTGGATCCCGAATCCGAGGTTTTGGCTCTCATTGGATCAAAAGAGGGAATTTCCAATCTTTGCGAATCTTATCTGGAACCGGGGGAATTCGCGCTCGTGCCCAATCCTTGTTACCCGGTCCACTTTTTTGGAACGGTCTTGGCGGAAGGGAAAGCCCATCTCATGCCCATCAATGCGGCAAATAATTATTTGCCGGATCTGGGAGCCATTCCCAATGATGTTTTAGAGCGGGCAAAAATTTTATTTCTCAATTATCCAAACAATCCCACAACCGCCGTTGTGGAAGACATCAAATATTTGGAGGAAGCTGTTCACTTTGCAAAGAAACATCATCTTCTTCTTTGTTATGACAATGCCTATTCGGAGCTCCTTTTTGACAATTATGTGGCGCCCAGTATATTCCAAGTTCCC
>JAKLIS010000135.1 GCA_022709485.1 Elusimicrobiota bacterium
ATTTTAGCGTTGTGTCTACGATGTATGAATTTCATGGACGGCCGCTGGGTCTTTTGGGAATTTTGGGACCTAAACGAATGGAATATGAGCGGATGGTGGCCATCGTCAACACCGTGGCCGACCTCGTCAATCAATTTTTGGATGAACGGGGCGTTAAATTCCTGGAAGCACGGGCAAAAAATGATGAAGAATAATCCAGAGTTAAATCCTTCCGAGGGAGAAGGCGTGGAGACCCTTGCGGCGGAAGAAAAAATCTCCGAACTGGAAATTTTGCGTCAATCTCTTGAAGAGTCAAAAGCCAAAGAGAGACAAATTTATGAACAGCTTTTAAGACTCGGCGCCGAGTTCGATAATTTTCGCAAGAGGAGTGAAGCCCGTATTATCGATGCCCGCCGAAATGGTCAAGAAGAGGTATTGCTCGCGGTGGTGGGACTGTACGACGTTTTGGAGCATGCTGAAAATTCGTTTGAAACGGCCACTGACGTTGAAAATTTAAAAGAAGGTTTGCGGCTCGTGAAACAACAAGTGGAAAAGTTTTTATCGGAAAAAGGGGTCACCCCCATCAAATGCCTTGGTGAAAAATTAGACCCTCAAATTCATGAAGCGCTTCATCAAGAAGAAAATGACGGCATGGAAGAGGGAATCATCACCGACGAAGTGCAGAAGGGATACAAATTTATGGACCGGATTCTCCGGCCAGCGAAGGTCACGGTATCAGTAAAAAATAGAGAAAAAAAATAGGTATGGACCGTTGAAAGAACGGTCCCGTACCGCTTCAATAATAAATTTTGATTGAGCGGTACAGTACCACTCAATAGTGATCATAATGGGAGTGATACGTCGATAATGGGAAAGCACATAGAAACGGGCTCGTTGAAAGAACGGTCCCGTACCGCTTCAATAATAAATATTGGTGGAGCGGTACAGTGCCACTCAATAATGATCAAAATAGGAGTGGTATGTCGATAATCGAAAAATATTATGGAAATGGAGGCGTATCATGTCGAAAATAATCGGAATTGACTTAGGAACTTCAAACTCGGCCGCGGCCGTCATGGAAGGCGGCAAACCCGCTATTATTCCATCCGCCGAAGGCGCCACGCTCGGAGGGAAAGCGTTTCCGTCGTATGTCGCTTTTACGAAAGGAACGGAGTCTCAGCTCATCGTGGGGGAACCCGCTCGCCGTCAAGCCATCTCAAACCCCGATGGGACCATCACCTCATTTAAGCGGAAAATGGGCCAAGACTTTAAATATAAGATTTTTGGAAAGGAATTTACTCCCCAACAGCTCTCCGCTTTCGTTCTTCAAAAAGTGAAGAAGGATGCCGAGGCGTACCTGGGCACCAAAGTGGAAAAAGCGGTCATCACCGTTCCCGCCTACTTCGACGACAATCAGCGTCAAGCGACCAAGGATGCCGGCACTATTGCCGGCCTTGAAGTGGTTCGGATCGTCAATGAACCCACCGCCGCTTGTCTGGCCTATGGAATTGACAAGCAGGGAAAAGAAGAGAAAATCATGGTGTTCGATTTAGGGGGAGGAACATTGGACGTCACGATCATGGATTTCGGCCAAGGTGTTTTTCAGGTATTGTCCACTTCTGGCGACACTCAATTGGGCGGAACCGACATGGATCAAATTCTGATCGATTACATCGCCGACGAATTCCAAAAAGAATCAGGCGTGGATATTCGCAAAGACTCCATGGCCCGACAGCGCGTCAAAGACGCCGCCGAAAAAGCGAAGATTGAGCTGTCCACAACCATGGAAACAGATATCAACCTCCCTTTTGTCACAGCGGATGCGTCGGGTCCCAAACACCTTACAATGAAGCTGACCCGCACCAAGTTGGAACAGCTCGTAAAACCCATTGTAGACCGGTGCAAAGGGCCAATCGATCACGCGCTTTCGGATGCCAAGCTTGACCCGACAAAAATATCCAAAATTATTCTCGTGGGCGGTCCCACCCGGATGCCGGTCATCCAAAAGTTTGTTGAGGACGTGGTGGGCAAAAAAGTGGAACGGGGCATTGATCCCATGGAATGCGTCGCTCTGGGAGCCGCTGTTCAGGCGGCCGTGCTCACAGGAGAAGTGAAAGACGTCCTATTATTGGACGTCACGCCTCTCACCCTCGGAATTGAAACGCTGGGGGGTGTTTGCACGTCGCTTATTGAACGGAATACCACCATTCCGATCAAAAAATCGCAAATATTCTCTACCGCGTCGGATAATCAGCCGGCCGTGACGGTGCACATTCTTCAAGGGGAACGCCCGCTCGCCAAAGACAACGTGTCTCTGGGCCGGTTCGATTTGACCGGGATACCCCCGGCCCCGCGCGGCATTCCTCAGATCGAGGTGAGCTTTGATATTGACGCCAACGGCATTTTGAATGTGAGCGCCAAAGATTTGGCCACCAGCAAATCCCAAAACATCACCATCTCCGCCTCAACCAAAATGAATAAGGCGGATGTGGAGAAAGCGGTGAAGGAAGCCGAAAAATACGCGGAAGAAGATAAAAAAGCCAAAGAGCGGATTGAAGGCCGAAATGAACTCGATAACATCGTCTTTAATGTGAAAAATATGTTGAAGGAATCGGGAGATAAAGTTCCCGCCGCTGATAAAGAAAGCATTGAAAAAACTCTCGCTGCCGCGGAAGAGGCATTGAAAGGCGACGACATGGATAAAATAAAATCCGCCAAAGAGGAACTTTTGAAAACCTCGCATAAATTGGCCGAGGAAATGTATAAAGCCGCAGCGGCCAAACAGCAAGCCTCCGGCGGAGCCCAGCCCGGCGGAGCCCAGCCGGGGGATTCCCAACGCGGCGGTTCCTCCGACACCGGGGGCAACGGAAAAACTTCCGGCGGAAACGGCAAAACCGAAGACGCGGTGGACGCGGAAATAGTGGATGAGGAGAAAAACTAAACTTCCCTCATGACCAAACGAGATTATTACGAAGTCCTTGGAGTCTCCCGGGGCGCCACTCCGGATGAGCTGAAGGCGGCTTACCGCCGCCAGGCCATCAAATTTCATCCGGATAAAAATCCGGGAAATAAAGACGCCGCCGAAAAATTCAAAGAAGCCAATGAAGCGTACAGCGTCCTTTCCAATTCGGAAAAGCGCCAAGCCTATGATCAGTATGGCCATGCCGGGGTTCAAGGAATGGGCGGCGGACCCGGCGCGGGGGCGGGCGGTTTCGACTTTGGGAACTTAAGCGATATTTTCCAAGATGTTTTTGGCGAGGCCTTTGGGTTCAGCGGTCAAAGGCGCCGGCAGGGGCAAAGGGGGGAACCCGGCCGGGATCTTAGGGCCGACCATGAAGTGGATCTCCAAGAAGTTTTAAAAGGAGGAGAAGTTCTCCTCAACGTCCCGTCTTACCAAACCTGCGATATTTGTTCCGGAACCGGCGCCCAGGCCGGAAGCGGATCCAAAAAATGTCCGGAATGCGGAGGAACCGGTCAACTTCGCGTCTCTCATGGTTTTTTTTCTATTTCACAGACCTGTGGCCGGTGCCGCGGGTACGGCGAAGTGATTGAAAAACCCTGCACCACCTGTCATGGCCAAGGGCGAATTCATCGAAATAAAAAAGTGAAAGTTCGGATTCCTCCCGGCGTAGAAACAGGAACCACGTTGCGGGTGGCCGGTGAAGGAGAGGCGGGTCTTCGCGGCGCGCCTTCCGGAGATTTATATGTCGTCATCCAGGTCCTTCCCGACGAAAGATTTGAGCGGGAAGGCGCCAACCTTTTTTCGGATGTGTCCATATCCTTTCCTTTGGCGGCCCTGGGCGGAGAAGTTCAAGTGGCCACATTGGAGTCTCTTGTCAAACTCAAAATCCCCCCGGGAACCCAGCCCGGGGTGCTTTTCCGAGTGCCCGAGCAAGGGCTTCCCCATTTGAAAAGCCGGGTGCGCGGGGATTTGTTTGTGCGGGTCAAAGTTGAGGTGCCCAAGAAACTCAGCAAAGAGGAAAAGAAAATCCTCACCGACTTGGCGGCCCGCTTGGGGGAGACCCGGATTTCTAAAGATGAAAGCATTCTCAAAAAGGTGTTTGGCGATTGAAATAATTCAATCGGCTCCCTCATGTCTCAAATTTTGATAACCCATCTGGATCCCACCTTAACCCTATTTTCCTTGGAAGGGGCTGAAGCCCATCATGTCATTGATGTGCTTCGGCATAAGGCGGGAGATAAAATTTCCCTTTTCGACGGGCGGGGGGGCCGGTTTGAGGGGGAGATTACCCAAATCGACGTGAATAGTCGTCGGGTCCAAGGAAAAATCGTGACCCAGTTGGGGTCTGATTTTAAAATTTTTGAGTTGAACCTTTTTCAAGGCCTGCCGCGCGGAAGCAAGTTTGATTACGTTATTGAGAAGGCTGTTGAGCTGGGCGCCGACGCCGTGATCCCTTTTTTAAGCGAAAAAAATCTCATTAAACTCACACTCGAACAAAAGAAATCGAAACTGAAGCGCTGGAGAAATCTGGCCCAGGCGGCTTCCAAACAATGCGATCGCGCGCGTCTTCCGAGGATAGAGGCCGCTCTTGAATGGTCCGACTTTAAAGCCCAATTGGGGGGGGGACTCACCCTTATTTTGGATCCCACCGGTATCCGGGTTAAAGACTTTTTGAGAAGAGAAGATTCGATTCGAGGTCCTATCAATATTGTCGTGGGCCCGGAAAGCGGATTAACCCCACAAGAGTTGGCGGACCTTGAAAAAGAGGGGGGGAAACGAGTCTCTTTGGGAAACCGCGTCTTGCGCTGCGAAACAGCGGGTTTGGCGGCCCTCTCCATTATTAATTACGAGCTGGGATCGTAACAGGTGCCGGCGCTGCGCCGATTTACTTTTTCGTCGTCCCGAGATGTCTTTGCTCGGGACCTTCCTTTGGATGCCGAGCAGAAAATTCTCGGCATGACGATACGTAACAGGTGCCGGCGCTGTGCCGATTTTCTTTTTCGTCGTCCCGAGATGTCTTTGCTCGGGACCTTCCTTTGGATGCCGAGCAGAAAATTCTCGGCATGACGATA
>JAKLIS010000136.1 GCA_022709485.1 Elusimicrobiota bacterium
TGGACAATAAAACGCAGGCCATGTCTCTGGCGAGAGACGCCGCCGTCACTTTGGCTCAAACGTCTCTTCTGACCTACGTTCTCGACAAAAAAACCCGGTCCAATAAAAAATTGAGCGAGGCTGAAATTCCTTTTGTGAAAGTTCAAAATGAAATTCGCGGAATGATCCATGGCGCGCAGGTGACCAAGACGGAGTATATAAATGGAATATGCCGGGTGACGCTGGCGATTTCTCGATCTCAAGTGAAAGCTCTTCTCAAGAAAAACTAAAAATGACCCAATCTATGTCCGCCCATTTTAAGGCCTTGATTCTATCTTTCATCTTTGTCCTCTCCTGGTCCCCCGCCATAAACGCCGCTCAAAAATCTCCCAGGGCTTATAACCAAGTGGCCTTGGAAATTCCATTTGACGGCGGAGGAATGTTGATGTTTTCCCGCATGTGGGTTTTGGGTAAATATTTTGAAGCGGGATTCTCGGCCGGGGGGGGCCTCATTGAACGAGAGTTCGATATGACGGTAAACGGCGATTCCAATTGGGAGGGGGAAACAAAATCCCTTGTCCTTCCCTTTGTGGGGCCGCGCGTCACGGCTTTCTATCATTTCATTGGGCTGTCAGTGGGATATGGCTTGTTTTATTCCGACACTGACATAGACGTGCGATCCCCCGCTGGAGAAAAATTCACCGGGAATAAAAAAGGCTGGGGGACCGGATTTTATTCGCCTCTTCTGGTCTTGTCCTATTATAACCCGGATCAAAGCGTGGTTTACGGGATTGGGTTGGGAGGCTTTTTCGGAACGTCCTATCCTGATTTGACGGCTCATCACGGCGGCACCCGGGTCGTCACCAACGAAAATCCCATCGATACGTTTACTCTCCACATGAGTCTTTCCTTCGGCCCCAAGTCCTGGAAAAAAGACCTTTCGGAAGATTGGTAGCGCGTTTTCCTTCTTGTTCCTGAAAAAGAATACAAGGAATCTTTATTTACACCCCTCCCTACCCTCCCCGCGCAGTACAGCGGGGAGGATTTTATTCCTCCCCGTGTCTCACAACGGGGACCTGCCTGCCGCAGGCAGGGGGTTGGGAGGGGAATAAAATTAGTTTTACCTTGTATATGATCCCGTATGACTTGAAGGACTCCGTCCGTGTTCCCCAACACCTCGTTGTTCCAAAACCTTTAAACCTTAAACTCTTGCCCTTGTAGAAACCAAGTTCTTTGTTGATCATACGATGTCCGTTCGGCATGTTGGCCGCGGTCAATTTCGATGATTAATCTTTTCGACAAACTGACGAAATCGACAATATAAGGACCCAATACATGTTGACGCCTAAATTTAATCCCGAATTGTTGTTTTTTTCTTAGATAGAGCCACAAAAGATTTTCTGACTTTGAGGAATTTAGCCGAAGTTGCCGGGCATATTCTCTTTTCATTATGAAACCTCCTAATAGTTGAGGGAGGATTTAATATTGAGGGAGGAACAGATGAGTCTTTAAAGAAGGAGGGAAACTTTTAGGGGATTATACAAGGAAACTTTATTTATACCCCACCCACCCCTCCCCGCTATACGGCGCGGGGAGAAATGCTGTGTTGAGATTCGAAGGCCTTGATTTTGTCTTCGTGTTGAAGAGTGAGACCGATGTCATCCAATCCTTTCAATAGACAATCTTTTCGGAAGGCATTTACTTCAAAAGAAATCTTTTTGCCAAGGCTTGTGGCCAGGGTTTGAGTCTCTAAATTAATGGTGAATTCGGCCCCCGGTGTCTTGTTTACTTCATCAAATAATTCGCTCACGACATGGGCCGGCAATACGATAGGGAGCATCCCGTTTTTAAAGCAATTATTGAAAAAGATGTCCGCGAAAGAGGGGGCGATAATCACTTTGAATCCGTATTCCAGAATGGCCCAGGGAGCGTGTTCCCGGGAACTTCCGCATCCAAAATTGTCCCGCGTCAGTAAAATGGTCGCTCCTTGGAAACGAGGTTGATTTAATTCAAATTCGGGGTTGGGGGTTTTCCCATCTTCCAAAAACCGCCAGTCATAAAACAAAAACTGTCCAAATCCCGTTCTCTCCACACGTTTCAAAAACTGTTTTGGGATGATTTGATCGGTATCGACGTGCTGCCGGTCTAATGTGGCCACCAAGCCTTTATGTGTTTTGAATGGTTCCATTATTTATACACCCATTTTCGAATATCAGTGAAGCAGCCCTTCACGGCGGCCGCCGCGGCCATGGCGGGACTGACCAAATGCGTTCTTCCGCCTTTCCCTTGCCGGCCTTCGAAGTTTCTGTTTGAAGTGGAGGCGCAACGTTCCCCAGGCGCCAAAATATCCTCATTCATGGCCAAGCACATGCTGCAGCCGGATTCTCTCCACTCAAATCCCGCCGCCTTGAAGATTTTGTCCAATCCTTCTTTTTCTGCCAAATTTTTAATTTCTTGGGATCCGGGAACAACCATAGCTCGAACATGCGGGGCCACTTTATAACCTTTGAGAACCTTAGCGGCCTGACGCAGGTCTTCCGGCCGTCCATTCGTGCAGCTTCCGATGAAAACGCGGTTTATTTTTAAACCTTTGATGGGTTGATTGGACCCCAGCCCCATGTATTCCATGGCTTTTTCATAGGTGTGTCGCAGGGCAGGGTCTGACACTTTTTTTAGGTCGGGAGTCCGGCCTTCGATATTGCATCCCATGCCGGGGCTTGTTCCCCAGGTGACCTGGGGCAGGATTTTGCTCGCGTCCAGGATAAAGGTCTTGTCGTATTTTGCGCCGGGATCGGTCGGCAGGGTTTTCCATTTTTCGACGGCTTTATCGAAATCCGTTCCCTTGGGAGCGCGGGGCCGGGTTTGAACGAAGTCAAAAGTTGTTTGGTCGGGGGCGATTAAACCGGCCCGGGCGCCCGCCTCAATTGACATATTGCAGACGGTCATTCGTTCCTCCATGGAAAAATTGCGAATGATGTCTCCCGTGTATTCAACGGCGTGTCCTGTGGCCCCGTCGGTCCCGATTTTATCGATAATGGCCAAAATGACATCTTTGGCGGTGATGCCGTGCGGCAGTTTCCCAGTAATGCGAATTTCCATGGTTTTGGGCTTAAATTGTTGCAGGCATTGGGTGGCCAAGACATGTTCCACCTCGCTGGTTCCGATTCCAAAAGCCAACGCGCCGAAGGCGCCGTGGGTCGACGTATGGCTGTCACCGCAAACAATTGTTTTTCCCGGCTGGGTTAATCCCAGGCCCGGCCCAATGATGTGGACAATGCCGTTTAGGGGATTGTGCATGTTGAAGCACTCAATCCCAAATTCTTTGCAGTTTCTCTCCAAGGTCTCAATGGCATTTTTGGCCATCGGGTCTTTGACGGGAACGGATCTGTCGGTCGTGGGAATGTTATGGTCCATCGTGGCCAGCGTTAAATCCGGCCGCCGGACGCGGCGATTGTTGAGTCTCAAGCCGTCAAATGCTTGCGCGCTTGTCACCTCATGAATAAGATGCAGGTCAATGTAAATAATAGAAGCTTTGCCCGGTTCTTCATGAACCAGGTGATTGTCCCAAATTTTTTCGATGATCGTTTTTGGCGCCATAAATAAGACAGGTTTTCGAGTCTATTGCCTTTATCCGGAGGTGGGTATCGGTTGGCTGGTTTTCTAGTCGAAAAACCGTGTGCCTGAGCGCGGATTCTACTTAATTTAATATGATTACGAAATGTCTGAAATGAGTGAAAAAACAAAACCGCCTTATTTTTCTCTAGTTGGCTGGTCCTGGGTGGCCCTCGGAATTTTTGGGATTTTTATGAATTTGCTGGGCCTTCTGGCCATTCCGGGTGTCCTCGCCATAAAAAAAATGCTTTTAAACCCAGAGGAGATGATGGCGCCCCTGGCTCAAAGTGGTTTGGGTTCTCTTTCGCCGGAGATAACCGGTCATCTCTTGCCCTTTCTTAACCTATGGATCCCGATGGTCATTTTAAAATTCACTCTCTCGGCTCTATTGGTTTATGGAGCGTGGATGTTTTTAAAAGGCAAACGTTGGTCTTATTTTTTTCTGATGGCCCTTAATTATTTTCTTATAGCGGGGTCTATGGCCGGATTTGTTATTGGGTTGGGGATTATGCGAAACGTGTTATTAAAAATGCAGGCCAGCGGTTTACTTGAAACAGCGGGGCTAAATGTGACCGTCCCCGCTTTTTACAATCCCTTATTAATATTAATGCTGATTTTGATTCTCATTCCGTTTGCTTTAACGGCGATTTATTTTCATTGGACTCCGGTTAGATTATACTTTGGGGCCCGTCTCCCTTCGAATCTTTAATCTTCTTTAATAAAATTCTCGCCTGCTTAACTCCTTTGGCGGCCGCAATTTGGGCTCTCTCAAGTTCAATCGCGCTTTGTTTTTTCCCTTCGTTGATGACTTTTCCCAGGCGTTTTTGGATTTTTTTGGCGGAAGAGCTTTTTTGAGCGGCTTTGAGAGAGGCCCAGAGGCTTCTCGAAATTGATTTCACCGCTTTCGTCAGGTCTTTCTCAAGGGATTTGAACTCCTTGCTGGATTTCATTTTTTTTACCGCGTCCGCCAAGTCCTTTCCCAACGCCGAAAGTTCCTTTCCAAGATTTGTTTTTTTGTCCATATGTTTCAAGCCTCCTTCAATTTGTCTTTCATTTTTCCCATCCGATTTTAATATTCTTATTCATTAATGAGAATCTCCATTTTTAGCCATCATAACAAGATGTTTCAGGAACTCTTCAAAGTGCCTGTTTTTTTAATGGCTTCTTTGGGCCTAATTCTGCCGGTTGCGCTTTCTCAAGTGGCCGGCTATGAATGTATCACGTGTGGTCGGCAAATTCCCAAAACGGGCCGTCGCGACAGCGCCCGTCCTCGGTTAAGCGCCAATGGCCGTTTCGTTATTTTTGAGTCGAAAAAGAAATTTTCCCGAAGCGATGAAGACCGGCTGTCCGACATTTATATATATGACCGCGTGGATAAAAAGTTCCAATTGATTCATCCCGTCAAACCGCGCCGGAT
>JAKLIS010000137.1 GCA_022709485.1 Elusimicrobiota bacterium
GGATGAATGAGAAGAGCGGTTAAGAGCGGGCCTATTCCCAAGGGGGTCGCGAAAGGCGTGAGCCACTCATACCGGTCGGATAACTTCGCCACTCCAAAGATAAAAATGAGGGTGAGGAAAAAATTCGCGGAGAGAAGCCCCAAGGCGTCTTCGTTTTTGGCCAATTTGGGGTGGTCGTGCGCCAAATAGAATGAAAAAAGGATGAAAAAAATGGCCACTACCATGGCCAAAGAGATCCCTTCTATAAGTCCCGGCGACATGAAAAGAAACAACATGACGAAAAGAATAACGCCCGAAACAATGGCCACTAAGACGGGGGGGATCCGGACTTCAATTTGATGGAATAAGGGCTTGTGGGCGCGGGGAGGCTTGCTTTCCTGCCGGTCCAACCATTCGAGGCCGAGCTTAAATATTTTTCTCAAGAAATTATGAATGGGTTTTGTTGTCATGATCTTCCAACGCTTTCAGGACTTTCTGAACCAAACCGTGCCGGACAATATCCGACTTTTCAAAATGAGTGAAGGCAATGCCTTCCACGTTTTTCAAAATCCGTTCGATTAACAAAAGCCCGGAGTTTTTCTTGTTCTCAATGTCGATTTGGGTGAGATCTCCGTTCACGATTGTTTTCGAATGAGATCCCATGCGCGTTAAAAACATTTTGATCTGCTCAGGAGTCGTGTTCTGAGCTTCATCCAAAATGATGAGCGCTTCATCCAGCGTGCGTCCGCGCATGTAAGCCAAAGGAAGAATTTCAACAATTTCATCTTCCCGCATGAGCCTGAACCTGTCGGGTCCGATGATGGTGAAAAAAGCGTCGTAAAGAGGACGGAGATAAGGATGAACTTTTTCATAAAAATCGCCCGGTAAAAATCCCAATTTCTCTCCGGCTTCCACCACCGGCCGGGTGAGGACAATCTTGCTGTAATGCCCCATCTCAAGCTCGGCCAATGCGAAAGCCACCGCCAGAAAAGTTTTTCCGGTTCCGGCGGGACCAATGCCCACAACCAAATCGTAATCCCGCATGGATTTGACATACTCAGCCTGTTTTGGATTACGAGGCCGGATGGGGTGGCCGTTGGCTGAGCGGATGAACATGTCTTTATGAACTTCGGTCTTTGTTTTCTCGAAAGGCTCGGCGACAAGGGAGGGGGGAGGCATTCGCCTTTTGGCCTCCAGGGCGCTGATGGTTTTATCAATCTGGGGATCGCGTCCGCGAATGGCGAGGGTGAGCCCTTCACCCGACGGCAATTGAGAAGGCCTGACAAAAAATTGGACTTTGAATCGGTTCTCGAGTTCTCGAAGGAATGAATCATTCTGGCCGAAGAGAAAAACAGCCTCTTCCTGGCTTTTCAAATGGATTCGCTTGGTGCTCATTCCTATCCTTTTTATCCCTTGGCCGGTTTTTCAGATGGGGCAGCTTTTGGGTGAGCGGGAAGGCCCAGCTCACGCAGTTGCCGCATATCCGGGATGCTGGGCGCGCCGCTTATAAGGCAAGTCCCTTTGGCCGTTTTAGGGAACGCGATGACGTCCCGAATGGAATCTTCTCCCGATAAAAGGGCGACGAGCCTATCGAGACCCAAGGCGATGCCGCCGTGCGGGGGGGCTCCTGAGTCCAGGGCTTCCACCAAAAATCCGAATTTTAATGCGATGTCTTCGGGGGATAAGCCGAGAAGATTAAAAATTATTTTTTGGGCGTCCGGCTGATGGTTCCGAATGCTTCCGCCGCCCAATTCCGTCCCGTTAAGGACAATATCATACGCGCGGGCTTTAAAAGACCCCAAGATAGATTCCGGATTGGTGACTTCTTTGACGGGATCGAGCTTCGCGAGTTCTTTGAGATCTTCAATCCGCGGTGAGGTAAATGGATGATGGACGCTCACCCATCTTTTCTCTTCATCCGACCATTCGAAAAGAGGAAAATCGGTCACCCATAGAAGTTCCGCGGCTTCTTTCAAAGCGGGCGGTTTTCCTTTGATGGTGAAACTATTCCATAAATGAATGCGGAGCGCCCCCAGTACATTCTCCGCGAGTTTGGTGTTGTCGGCGACGAGAAACAGAATGTCTCCGGCGGCGGCGCCCGACTCTCTTTGAAGAGCGCTGATTTCTTCCTGTGAAAAAAACTTGGCCACCGGCGATTCGGCCTGCAAGGTCTGATTCCATTTGAGCCACGCCAACCCTTTGGCGCCCACGGACATGGCGAATTGCGTGAGTTCGTCTATTTCTTTCCGGGAAAAAGACGCGCCGCCTTTGTGGAGGAGGCCTTTCACAGACCCTTTCTCGCTCACGACTTTCTTGAACCGTTCAAATTTGGTGGATGCGAAGATGGGCGAGAAATCGATGAGTTCGCTTGGGACGCGGAGATCGGGCCTGTCCGTTCCAAAACGGCGCCGGGCGTCGGCGTAGCTCATCACGGGAAGGGGCCGCTTAACATCCAATCCCAGGGCTTCTTTAAAAACGAGCGCAATCATTTCCTCGATAATCTCCATGATGTCTTTTTCTTCGATGAAGGTCATTTCCATGTCGACCTGGGTGAATTCCAGCTGGCGATCGGCGCGAAGGTCTTCATCCCGGAAACACCGGGCGATTTGGTAATAGCGGTCGAATCCGCTAATCATCAAAATTTGTTTAAAAAGTTGGGGAGATTGAGGGAGAGCATAGTAGCTCCCCGGGGAAAGCCGCGACGGAACAAGGAAATCCCGCGCACCTTCCGGCGTCGATTTGGTCAAAATGGGGGTTTCAATTTCAAGAAATCCGTGCTTGTTCAAGAGGTCCCGCACAATTTGGGAAACGCGGTGGCGCAGAATGATGTTTTTTTGAAGCGGCGGACGCCTCAAATCCAGATGGCGGAATTTGAGACGGATTTCTTCAGACGCCTGTGTGAAATCCGAAATTTCGAAAGGCGGGGTTTTTGCTTGATTAAGAATTGTCATGGCGCCGGCCACCACTTCGACCGCGCCCGTCGTCAGATTTGGGTTTGTGGTGCCTTCAGGGCGTTTCCGGACTTTCCCTTTAATTTGGAGGACAAACTCATCACGAATTTTCTCGGCTTCTTTAAAAAGGGGAGAGTCGGGGCTGAAAACGACTTGAATAAGACCATATCGGTCCCTTAAATCAATAAATATGACGCCTCCGTGGTCTCGACGGGACTGAACCCAGCCGCAGACAATGACTTCCGTATCCACCAATTTGGGTGTTATTTCGCCACATAAATGGGAACGCATCATTTTAAAATCCTTATTTAACCAGAATATTATCGATCAGACGGGCTGATTTGAATTTGACAGCGGCCGCGATAAGAATGGGCCGCCTATTTTTTTCGACCTTTTGGAGCGAGCGGGGGTGAACCAACTCAACATAATCAATTTTGACGTCAGGTATGGATGAAAGTCGATTTTTCAATATTTTTTGGACCTGATCGGGTGATTTTGACGGGTGGGATGTTAAGAGTTTTCTCCCGTAAAGTAAAGTCTGGTAAAGTTGGGGGGCATAACGGCGTTCAGCCGAGGTTAAATAAGCGTTTCGACTGGACATGGCCAATCCGTCCGGCTCTCGAACCGTGGGACAACGGATAATTTTAAAGCCGAGATTTAAATCCTCATTGAGTTGCTCAATGACCCGCACCTGCTGGAAATCCTTTAACCCGAAATAAGTCCGTGTGGGGCGAACAATATTCATAAGTTTGGTAACTACCGTCGCCACTCCTTTGAAATGGCCCGGTCCCCTTGAATGGATCGATCCGCATAATGTTTTGGATAGCCCCGAAACAAAAACCTCCGTGGAAAAGTCCTTTGGATACATGGATTCAGGCGCCGGATAAAATAACGCGGCCACGTTTTTCTTTTTCAATTTCCGGATGTCTTCCACCCAGGGGCGGGGGTACCGATTGAAATCTTCTCGGGGGCCGAATTGGGTGGGGTTAACAAAAATAGAAACCACAGTAAGTCTATTTTCCCGATTGGATTTTTCAATGAGAGACAGATGGCCTTCATGGAGGGCTCCCATAGTCGGAACAAATCCCACAGATGTTTTTGCTGGGATTTTTTGTCTCCAACGGGCGAAGGCGGCGGGTGTTTTAATGATCTTCATTAACGTGGAATTTAATAGGAATGGCCTTTTTCTGGAAATCGTCGGGTGATCACCTCGTAACGATATTGAGTGAGGGCTTGAACAATTTGGGGCTTCAAATTGGCGTATCTTTTGACGAATTTAGGGAGAGGCGGGGAACTAAAGCCCACCAGGTCGTCAAAAACAAGTATTTGCCCGTCGCAATCCGGGCCGGCTCCGATTCCAATGGTCGGGATTTTAAGCATTTTGGTGATTTTGCGAGCCAAATCCGCCGGAATTCCTTCCAAGACAATCGAAAATACGCCCAGTTTCTCGAGAAATTTAGCATCCATTATTATATGCGCGGCATCGGTTCTTTTCCGGCCTTGGACTTTAAATCCACCGATTTTGTTGACGGATTGCGGGGTCAGGCCGAGATGTCCCATGACCGGGACATTGGCGTTAAGGATGGCCCGGAGGGAGCCGGCGATTCTAGATCCGCCCTCCAATTTCACGGCTTCCGCGCCACCTTCCTTTATAAATCGGCCGGCCAACTTGGCCGCTTCTCGGGGATCGGTTTCATAGGAGAGATAAGGCATGTCAGCCACAAGCAAAGCCCGCTGAACGCCCCGCGCTGACGCCTTGACATGGTGAAGCATTTCTTCAAAAGTGACAGGGAGGGTATTTTTATAGCCCAGGCGCGTATTGGCCAGAGAATCGCCTACCAGAGCCACATCCAGACCGCATTGGTCCACGATTTTTGCGGTGGCGGCGTCATAACAAGTGAGGGCGGTAATGGGTTCTTTGGATTCTTTTCTTTTTTGAATTGTTTTGACGGTTACTTTATCCATTTCCGAACCATCGTAACTCTTTGATCCTGGACCGTCAATTGACGTAAAAGCCGCCGATTTGTCACTTTGAAAACGGGATGTTTA
>JAKLIS010000138.1 GCA_022709485.1 Elusimicrobiota bacterium
GACCAGGCTGTAAAGGGCGAGAAAAAGGAGCGCCAGATTTGTGATCAGATCGGAATACACGGTGAGCCAAATGTTCTGACTTCGGACGTCGTCAAACTTTGGCCGGAAAATCCGATGTAGCACCTTTTTAACCTCCTAAAGATTTTCCGAAGACGATTCCGCCGCCCGGGAAGGGTTTCTCTGCCGCGAATTCCGATTTAAATAAGCCTCAAGCCGGCGCGAAAGAATGGCGGGAACTTCCTGCCTTTGAATAGACAAGATGCCTTCAATCATCACTTCTTTTAAAAAGAGTTCCTGCTCGGAATAGGCGTTTAACTTTCCTGAAATGGGAAGAAATAAGAAATTGGCCCCGAAGATTCCATAAAAGGTGGCCGTCATGGCCACCGCCATATGCATTCCCATGGTTTTAGGATCGGTTAAATTGAGGAGCACCTCCACAACGCCTACCAATGTCCCCAAAAGGCCGAAAATGGGAGCGTAAGTGGCCATATTGCGGAATAAATTGGCAATTTCCGAATGCCGAAGACGGGTAAAATGGATTTCTTTTTCAAGGTTGGCCCGAATCATTTCGGCCGGAAATCCATCGGCAATCATTTTAAGGCCGTTGGCGAGAAAATAATCCTTCGTTTGGCGAAGATCCACTTCTAAACTTTCCATGCTTGTTCGCCGGGCCCGGTTCGAGAGATTTAGAAGAGTGGCCATCATGCGATCAGGAGACTGCCGGAAGCCTGGAAAAATAAACTGAACGAGGGAAAAGGGAATTCTTTTAATAATAGACCAAGGATAAGTGATGAGGGTGGCACCGAGAGTCCCCCCGAAAACCAAAACCGCGGCCCGGAAATTAAAAAAGAATTTCCATGTCTCTCCGGCTTGAAGAACACACCCGATCGCTCCAAGACCGACAATCCATCCAAAAATGGTCATGAAATCCACAGCTCGTTACTCCTTTGGCTCTTCAGTGGGAGGTATTCCCCCGTTGGAATACCTTCCGCGTTCGGGCGTCCCTCTCGACATAAACCGGCGAATTCGCGCTTCGATATCTTCTTCCACAGTTTTATTGGAAGGAATCCCTTCTTTCTCATTGGGAGTCTCTTCTATTTCAATTCCCGGGGGCAACTTGACGGCCTCGCGAAGGGATCCGTACCGGGAAGATGATATGTTGCTTTGCACTTCCGGAATTCTAATCTGACCCTCTCTCACCAGCCGCCGCGCAATTAAAATGACTTTCTTCTGAGCGTCCTTAGTCCCTTTTCCGGAACCGCCTTTATTCATTTCAAATTCTTCGCGGACAATTTCCGCTTTTCCTTGAGAAATATTTTCGAGAATCTTATCCACAAACTCTTTTGGCTGACCCTGCAGGCAAAGGATGGTGGTCTGGAGATCGATTTCCCTCAACACGGATTTCAAGTCGGCGGGATCAAGATTTACGAGGTCTTCGAAAACGAGCGCGCGCCGCCGGATCTCTTCGGCCAATTCCGGCTTCACCTCTTGAAGGTTATCCAACATCCTCTTTTGGGCGTCCGTTTCCAAGGTTTCATAAATGGCGATTAACCGCTCCGGACCGCCGATAAGGTAATCCAAACGGCGTTTAAGATCCTGCTCAATATCTTCCACCTGTTCCGGCAACAACTGTTTTGAGGTGGCAAGATTGGCCGCGATGTCCGACTGAAGGCTTGGATCAATTTGGCTTAAAACCCGGCTGATCCATTCGGGGGGAAGATATCCCAAAACCACCGAAGCGCGTTCCGGGGTTTCCCGAGAAAGAAGGATGGCCAGGTTATAAAGATGATCTTCACGAATAAACCCAAAGGGCAATGTCATTTTATTGGGGTTTTCGACTTGCAGGGATCCCGAAAATGTCGGAGAGCCCATCATCACATTGCCCCCTCCCTGATTTTGAGCGTGGCCCAATAGAGCCGGCAAAATCTGCGGCAATTCCTCCGACAAAAATCGCGCGGAACGGCTCGTGTCTGCCGGGCGCAAGGTGGGAAGTATTTGCACAAACCGGGATAAAAAACCTCGCAGGGGGCCGAAAACAAATAACGCAAAAAGCACCACAAACAAAACAATCAAGGAGAGTCCCACCACCAACCAATATTTCTGCAATTCTTTTTGAAGCCAATAGATACCGGAGTTGTCAATAAAAATGGTGGGCTTCTGGAAGACGGTCCTCTGAATATCCAAGGTGTCCCCTCGTTGAGGATCTAACCCGACCATCTGCCTAGTCAATTCTCGGACTTTGGCCACCATTTCTTCACTAAGATCTTGATCTAAAACAAGAGTGGTTGATATCCGCCGAATGAACCTTTTAAAAAGAGGGGAATCCGGCGTCACTGTTTCAACCAACTTTTTTACTTGTTCGGCCGTTCCATCAAAGCGCGTTCGGGCCGGCACTCCGGGAAGGTAATATTCAAGATTTTCTTCTATGGGCTGTCCTTTTGAATCAATCGGTTGAGTCCATGGCTCGACTCTGACCACCACCACAAATTGTCCCACAGGAAGAATCCGCGAAAGAGATTCTTCCACTCTTTTCTGCATGCTTATTTCCAGGTCCAACCTTTCACTGTCCCAGGAAGAACTCCCCCACGCAATTCCCAAGGCAAGGCCAACAACAAGAATCAACATGCCCCCAGATTTTTTATTGATTGGTTTCCACACGAGAGACTCCTTTGTTTCCATAGAGGAATTTTCGAAGCACGTCATTTTCCGGATCGAGCTGAAGGGCTTTGGTCCAAACCTGTTTGGCCTTATTGTGTTCATTCATAGCGAAATAAGCTGATCCCAGACGGGTCAATGCCAAAACATTGCTCGGTTCCAGGTCCAAAATGTCGCTGCATTCCGCTATGGCGGATAAATAGCGGCCATCGTAAATCGCTTCCAGGGCCAATTGCAGTTTATGGTCCACCAGACTAATACCGGACGCCAGATGAATGGGGTCAATTTCGGGATGTTCCGTTTCAAGGTATTTTAAAATTCGCTCAAGTTCCCGGCGCTCTTTGTCCCGCTCCATACCGTAAATGAGGGCATTGAAAGCTCTCTTCACGTCATTTTCCATGAACCGGATAACAGCTTGTCTCAATAGATGGCCGGTGGAGTCTTTGCCCAGTTCCGCTTCGATGACAGCCACAATTCCTTGAAGTTTCCTCCGAGCGTCCTTGATAGAAGAGTCATTTGGAAGAAGCCTTTCGGCTTCCCTGAATGTTTCCAGAGCCATTTGAAATTGACCTTCTTTGTACTCAGCCACCCCCCGTTCATAAAGCAGACTGGCTTCGTCTTTTAATTCCGAGGAGCGAAGTCGTTGTTGCTTTTCTTGGAGGATGAGACGGGATTGTTCGGTTTCAAGATCGACCAGATTCAACCCGAGGGGTTTATAATTACTGATCAAGCGATCCAAGTACAAAATCCTTTCCTGAAGACTTAGACCGTTTCCCACTTGTTGGCGATAAGAGGCGATTTCCCGGTCCAATTCCTCTCGTAAAGAAGGCAAGACATCATCGGCAGAATTCCAGGACCAGGCTCGAATTGAAGATGGACAGAAAAAGGCCGTTGAAAAAAAAGTTATTAAAACGATAATTTTCGATTTAAATTTTGGCTTCATTTACACTCTCTATAAAAACCTAAAGTTCTCTACTTATTTAGGTTCAAATCCGCTCAATTTCAACCTATTTTTTTATTTTGAAATCGATTCGATTTTTAAAGGTGAAAATCCCAATTAATAAAATTCTGTACCGCCCCTTTTCCTAAATTCTCCTGAGCGACTTGATTTTAAAGCTATTAAAGAACTATCTTAGGGTCATGAAAGCAATAACCATTTCACAACACGGCGGGCCGGAGGTTTTGGTCCAAACCGAAATCCCCCATCCAGTCCCCAAAGAAAACCAGGTCCTTGTCCGGTTAGAATATGCGGCCTTGAATCATTTGGATATTTGGGTGCGGGCCGGGGGCCCGGCCTACCCGGTACCCCTCCCCCATGTCCTCGGGGCGGACGGCACGGGAGTAGTTGAAGAGGCCGGACCCGATGTAGAAGGGATCACGGTGGGAACGCGTGTGGTCGTTTTGCCGGGGTTGGCTTGCGGAATGTGTGAATTTTGCCGAAGAGGGATGGATAACCAATGCCACCAATTCGAAATACTCGGAGCAAAACGGCATGGAACTTACGCGGAATATGTCCTTGTTCCCGATCAGAACGTTTTAGCGATTCCAGACAAATTGGGTTTTGAAACGGCCGCGGCCTATCCAGTTTCCTATCTCACGGCGTGGCATATGTTAATGGGCAGAGCCAAACTCCAACCAAAGGAAAAAGTCTTGATTGTGGGGGCCGGCTCCGGGGTCTCCGTCGCTGGGGCCCAGATTGCCAAAGCGATGGGGGCGTATGTATACGCGGTAACAACAAAAGAAGAAAAGGTCCCAAAAATTAAATCGCTGGGAGTCGAACATGTTTTTCTTCAGGCTGAAAAGTCAGATTTTTCTAAGTGGGTCTTTGAATTAACAAAAGGGAAGGGGGTTGAAATCGTTTTCGAGCACGTGGGGCCGGCAACCTGGGAAAAAAGTTTTAGGAGTCTTTCTAAATACGGCCGCCTGGTGACCTGCGGAGCGACGACCGGCCCCAAAGTCAATCTTGAGCTTAGAAGCATGTTTGGAAAAGATATATCCATCTTGGGGGCCCGGATGGGGACTCAAAAAGAATTTATGGAATTATCCAATTTGATATTTGAAGACAAATTTAAGCCCATCATCGACAAAACGTTTCCACTTGCGGAAGCGGCCGAAGCGCACAAATATTTAGAAAGCGGCCAGCAGTTCGGTAAGATCCTTTTAAAGATTGGAAAATAAGGTCCGGAATTAATTCGGCTTCAAATCGCTTCAAATCAAGGAAGTAATGAAATCTCCCATCTCCGTCGTAGAAAGGCCCATTTTACCCGCCGAAAGACTTTTAATTTTGCCGCTTTGAAGCGCTTTAAAAACAGCTCTTTC
>JAKLIS010000139.1 GCA_022709485.1 Elusimicrobiota bacterium
GCCAGGATCCATTGATCTCCTTAGTGATATACGAATTATGGCGAATTAAAATATTGGAGAGATTTCCCGGAGTCCCCGCATTGGTATTAAAGCCCTGGACAGGAATTTCGGCAGTGCAGAAAAATAAATTGTTTTCAAACAGTACGTTTCTGAGGGTAACATCAGAACTGTTAATATTGGCCGACCCCTCAAAATTCTTGGCGTAATTTTTTCGAATAATGACATCGCTAATGGCATCAGCACGCGGAGTTAAAACAAACACTTCCCCATGTTGAGCTCCAGTCCATGAATTTTCAAGGACATTCCCTTCAATTAATATCCAAAGGCCCGCCTTGATTTCCAATAAATTCTTGACGCTCCAGGGAATTCCAGCATAAGAGGAATGATTAGATTTCCAAGAAAGCGGTTTAAATAAATGGTTTCCTCGGACTTCAACATCCATGGGAACCATATTGACTCCATTTTTCTGAGGAAGATTACTGTCCCCAATAAACAGGTTAATCCCTCCGGCTTTAATAAAATTGTTGACGATTTTTGTTGGCCCGGGAGAGCAATATAGGTGAATGCCGTGCGATTCATAACCCACGCCATGAAAATCAGTAATAAAAGAATTGATAATGGCCAAATTGGTCACGTTATAGGTTTGAATTCCATCGCGATTGTTCCCGGTGGGGGTTCCGTGGATGTAACAGCGGTCGATAATAATGTTATCGGCGGCCCCGGTCATGGGAACATCATATCCCGCCCATCCCACCTGGAGAATTCCATATTGCACGCCATCCCGAAGAGAATAGGCAGTTGTAATTTCAATGCCGATCAGCCGGACCCGGGAAACCCCCTGCATAATTTTCAGGGCCGGATTAAACTGATTGGAGCAAATTATCTTGGGCATTGAGGGGGCATCCCGAGGAGTGACACGCTTCCCTTCAACTGGGAGAAGATCCAATTTGTCGCTCACAATATATATCCAACTCTCCCCCTCCTTGGGGCGAAGAACAAAATTCCCGCTAAAAGTGGCGCCGGCCTCCAATTCGATGATGTCGCCCGGCTGGGCGGAGTCAAAAGCGGCCTGAAGGTTGTCTCCCGATCGAACTTTCCAGGTCTGTCCGCCTGTCGGAAAGTCAATAGTTGTATCAACATATCGGCGAGGCAATTCAGGGTCCGCCGCAATGGACGGAATCGGAAAAAGAATTAACAGGCCGAGGAGTGGCCACAGTTGGCTCACATATTTTTTCATCTTATCACCACCAGTGTCCGTTTTAATTCACGGTCGCCTGCTTTGATTTTCGCGATGTAAATTCCAGAAGCCACGGATTCGCCGACGTTATTCCGGCCGTCCCACATAATTCGGCTTTCGCCCGCAAGACATTCGCCGTTAAAAAGGTTTTTAACTGAAGCTCCGGTTCGACTATAAATCTCAATTGTCACAAGGGTAGGAGAATCTAATCGAAAACGGAAATCGATGGGGGTGTTGCTTTTGGAATGGAGAACATTGACGCCCGAAAGCCAGCTCGAATCGCCGGGACCGGACGTATTCGGGGGTGTGCGCGGGGGTGGAGTGTAATCGCCTGAGGCGACCCCCTGAATGGCCGCTAAAAGGGCGACGATGTCGGCCCCTAAGTCCTTTCCGTCCGTGGCCTTGGATTTATAAGCAGAGGTTGGTTTGAGCTTAAAATCTTCCACCTCTGTTAACATCAGATCTTCAAACTGAACCGCGGCGTTGTCCGCAGGGTAATAGTACCCTTCAAAGGGGGGATCAGGATAAGGATGAGCGCCTCCTCCTATAAAAGCGTCGTTTCGCAGGGTGTAATTTGTGAACCACTTGGCAAAAGCGTCTTTGGCGGCAAGCCCCGTTCCCCCAATTCCGTAGTTTCCATTGGTGAATAGATTGTCCTGCATTAAAAACTGATCAAAGTTGATGGTCCGGCCGCCGTCAATAAAAAAAAGCGAGTACATCGGCAGGGTACTGGCCACTGTGTTGTGGCGAATGGTGATATGAGTTCCGGTTTCTCCTTCCCCCAATCCCATTAGGAACACCCGCCTTTCCACATCACAGACCAAATTGTCTTCAATAAGGATTCGATCGATATGCCGATTGGGATTAGCAGGATTGATATTAAATCCGGAATAAGGATTGCGGAGAACATTTTTTCGAAATGTAATGTCGGAAACGTCTCCTCCTCTCGGCGTTATAACAATCGCCACTCCGTTCTGAGCGCTTGGCCAATTGTTCTCAAAGATGTTTCCTTCTACCAGAAGCCGCTTCGCCGCCTTCAGTTCAAAGAGGTTTTTTACCTTCCATCGGAGCCCCGCATTGGGCCCTGAACAAATGGGTTCCTTCCAATGCAATGGTTTGCGTAAATGATTTCCGCGAATTTCAACGTCTTGAGCGGGGTTGGGAATGTCAAAATTGTCCCCAAAAAACAAATTAATCCCGGCAGCCTCAATGAGATTATTCTGGATTTTACAGGGCCCCTCCACGAATACCAGTTGAATTCCATGGGATTCCGCCTGACCTTGGGCCACATGAACATCTGAAATATAAGAATCAATGACGGCAAATCTCCTTATGGTGTTGACGGATATTCCGTCATAAATATTCCCATCCGGAGACCCGTGGATATAACACCGGTCAAAAATGATTTGATCGCACGGCCCCGCCAAATGGATAACGTTGTAATAAACGTAAATATCGGAATAGGTGGTAGCAATTTCAATACCGGCAAAACGATAATGGTGGGCACCAGTTTGAGCCTTTATGGTTTGGGTTTTGTTCGTGCTCACAATCGTTGGCATAAGTGGGGCCTCATCGGGCGTCACCCTTTTCCCTTCCGGCATTTGGAGAAGTTGGCTGGAGATGACATATATCCACTTTTCCTCCGACCCTTTGTTGGGCAAAATAAAATTCCCGACAAAGCGGGCCCCCGCTTCCAACACGATCACATCCCCCGGGCGCGCGTTATTGAGAGCTGTTTGGAAATTGTCCCCCTCTTTCAGCTCATGGACGGTTCCCCCCGAAGGTAAGTTAAAGGTGGTATCCAAATATGCACGGGGGGGCTCCGGAAGATCAGGAACGGCCAAGGCCAATGAAGGGAAAAAACCGATTCCAGCGAAAAAAAGAATGATTATAAGGGAGGACAAACCTGAGCGGAATGTAGTGAAACCCTTTTTAAAGGAACACAATAATAACGCGCTTCGAACGAAGGGAATATCCTTCATGGAAGGCCCCCTTCTTATCTAGGAATCAGAATTTTCTGCCCAGGTTCAAGGTCCCGTGGATCGTCGATAAGATGGCGATTCGCGTTGTAAATGGTCGACCACATGTCGGAGCGCCCATAATATTTTGAAGATATCTTCCCCAGAGAATCGCCCGGTTTAACGTAATACACCCGAGTTGCCTTCCCAGTTCTTTGGGAAGCCGTTTTTTGAGATGAGGCAGGAGCGGTTCTTCCAAATGAACCCAACGTTTTCCTAACGGGCAAAACGACAATGGTGTCTTTTTCCTTCTTTTCTTGTTTCTTCTTCTTTGCAAACTCAGGAGCTTGGCTTCCAGCGCCACCAAAACGCATGGAAAGGCTTACCTTCTGCTGGGACTCCATATCCTGCATCATGCCGAACGAATAATCGAAGGAAGTTCTCCCTAACAAAAATCCTGTCCCAATGGAAAATTCATTGGTTTCCCCCACCTTTCGATAACCGCCTCGAATGGCCAGAACGCTGATTCCTAATTCCAAGCCCACTGCCGGCCTCATTTCTTGTTCATTCAGGAAATAGGGGGCGTCCAAAAGAAGGGTGAGAGGAGATGCCCCCTTTAAAATATTAATGGACATACCGGCCCGGGCAATGCGGGGGAGGGGGTCCCCCTCTTCCACGTACTTTAACTCGGTCCCGATATTTTGAACGGCTCCCCCCAAACGAACTCTGGAACCGGCGGGAACGTTTAATCCCAAATCCACCGCATAGGCCTGAGCTTTCTCTTGTTCAATCAGTTCAGAAGACAAATATTTGAGGTTCATTCCCCATGAGGTCTTGGACACATTCCAGCCATACCCCAAGCTCACCATGAGATCGGTTTGGGAATTGACGTTTTGTGAAGTCAACCCATCGTATGAGACATCCATGCTCCCTCCATTGTAATAGCCAACCTGGAGGCCCCATGCACCCCGGTTCAGGGGTGATCCAATAATAAATTGGCCAAAGGAATCATCGACCATCCCTTTCTGATACAAGAAAGAGGCCTGGCCGGATTTCAAGGTTCCCAAGGAAGCGGGGTTATAATTCATGGCGCACAATTCATTGGCCATAGCAGAAAAGGCCTCTCCCAAGGCGGCGGCCCGGGCTCCAGAAGCTTCAATAAGGGTCAGCCCGGCTGACGTTCCAGCCCCTTTAGCCTGAAGGAATGGCGTAAAAACAAGACTTAATCCACCTAATAAAATCAGCTTAAAAAAGGTTTTTTTCATGGCCCTGCCTCCCATTTGTCATCAAGTAAGTTTTGACCGAGGAAAATGGAAATTAAAAGATGACTTCGGTCACATTTGCCCTTAAAAAACTTGGAACTCCATCCTCAACCCCTTTCTTGCACCAGAATGACCACAGGGAGGTTTTGGGAATGAAGGACAGTTGAATACCTTCGAGGAGTTGATCAGGTCCATTTTGGAACCTAAAATCGTCATCCCCGAATATTGTTATCGGGAGCCCAGAAATGGATTCCCGACAGAGACAATCGGGAATGACGCGCGGTTTGTTTCGGATAGACTGCAATACCGACCTAATCAGCTTCGAGGATGAGGGGTGGGCGGAAATGACGACTTTCGAAACTTCGAAATCGAACCTTAAAAATTAGAGGGGTGGGATACTTCGCTCAAGATACGTTTTGTGATGGACGAAATTCCAAGCCTCGAAAGGGCGGCCGAAGATACCCAGCGGAATTTGCCGTAGTTCTCCCCCT